>JAKPOE010000126.1 GCA_029548025.1 Spirochaetota bacterium | reverse complement strand
TCTTATCATTGCTGAAGATGTAGAAGGTGAAGCTCTTGCTACAATTGTTGTGAACACATTGCGCAAGGTTATACAGTGCGTAGCAGTAAAAGCCCCTGGATTTGGTGACCGCAGAAAGGCAATGCTGGAAGATATTGCTATTCTTACCAAAGGGCAGGTCATATCTGAAGATCTTGGATTAAAGCTTGAAAATACCACGATGGATATGCTTGGACGTGCAAAAAAAGTTATTATTGACAAGGAAAATACAACAATAATTGAAGGTGCTGGCAGCCAGGCGGATGTACAGGCACGGATCAAAGTTCTTAAGAAGCAGATAGAAGAAACAACATCAGATTATGACCGAGAAAAATTACAGGAGCGTTTGGCAAAATTAGCTGGTGGTGTGGCGGTTATCAATGTTGGTGCAGCAACTGAGGTTGAACTTAAAGAAAAGAAGGCTCGCGTGGAAGATGCACTTTCAGCTACTCGTGCAGCAGTAGAAGAGGGAATTGTCCCGGGTGGTGGTTTAACGCTGTTATATGCTCAGAAAGCTGTTGCAGAATTAGAGAAAAAACTGGATGGTGATGAAAAAATAGGTGTACGGATTGTTGCCAAAGCTATGGAAGAGCCTATGAAGATGATTGCATTTAACGCTGGTGTTGAAGGATCGGTTGTTGTTGAAAAGGCAAAACAGGAAAAACAGGGTATAGGCTTTAATGCAGCAACACTGGAGTGGGAGGATCTCACAAAAGCAGGTATTATTGATCCTGCCAAGGTTGTACGTTCAGCATTACAAAATGCTGCATCAGTTGCTGGCATGCTTGCAACAACTGAGGTACTTGTAACTGAGAAGAAAGAAGAAGAAAAGGCAGCAATGCCTGGTGGAATGCCTCCAGGAGCTGGGATGTATTAAGATAATAAAAAAGAGCAGGGTTGCAACCCTGCTCTTTTTTTATTTTATACACTGTTAATTCCAAAAAGGAAAAATATCTACAAATAATAATAAATGTACACCTCGTCACCGGAGGCGACGGGTGTCCACTTCATTTCAACTTGAAATTATTTTTAAGGAATAAATACTGTATTTTATATATATTTTTTTACCCTGTAGGGAGGAAGTTTTTGCGATTCATGGTATATGCGTATCATGATCTCTGCCAGTATTCCTAACAATATAAACATGATCCCTAAGATAATCAGCATAACAGTGAAAAGTAACAATGGATTGCGTATCATCGAATGATGTAATAAAAGCTTCATGGCAATGACTATAATACCGCTGATTCCGCTTAGTACAAGTAATAGCAAGCCTATTCCTCCAAAAATGTAGTTTGGCTTTGTTGAATAGGATCCCATAAATTTTACTGTTACCAGATCAAGTAATACTTTAAATGTTCTTTGTATGCCATATTTTGATTTGCCAAATTTTCTGGGATGATGTTGTACCGGTACTTCAACAATAGATGCGCCAATCCATGATGCATGTATCGGAATAAAACGGTGCATCTCCCCATAAAGGTTAACCTGTCGGATAATTTCACCTCTATAAGCTTTGAGTGAGCATCCCAGATCATGCAGATGTACACCGGTTATCTTTGCAATGAGCCAGTTAGCAATACGCGATGGAATTTTACGGGACAACAGTTTGTCATGTCGGTTCTTTCGCCAGCCGCTTACTACATCATATCCTTCTTCAATCTTTTGCACCAGGAGCGGAATGTCACTGGCATCATTCTGTAAATCTGAATCCATAAAGATGATAATATCGCCTTTTGCATAATCGATGCCAGCAGCCATTGCAGCGGTTTGTCCAAAATTACGCCGGAACTGCACTACATGCACATGCCTATCGTTTGCTGCTATTAATTCAAGCAGCTTAAATGAGTTATCGATGCTGCCGTCATCCACAAAAACTATCTCATAAGAATATGGCGTTTTTTTCATTGCATCAACAATGTGTTTGTATTGCAGTTCAATATTTTCTGCTTCATTAAACACAGGCAATACAATGGAAAGGTATGGTTTCTTTGTGGTTCTTGATTTCATATATTGCTCTCCGGAATCAATTGCATACTGGTATCCCTTTATCGTATACATATAATCTATCGCAAGTAAAATAATAAATTGTAAACAATATTTTTATTGAAAAATTAATCATCATGCTATTGCTGAATTAAAAAAGGGGTGATAGCCTATATGGATATGAATCATATAATTACAAAAATACAGGAAGCTATAAATCTACTTCCCGCAACATTAATGCAGTTGAAACAGGAAGGAAGGAAAATTATAATGACACAATGCGATATCCTCCCCTATGAGGTTTTTAGAGCTTTTGGATATAGTGTGATTAAAATGCCGCGCTGGGTTGCCAATGCTTTTATTATGGGCGATAGTTCTCTGGAAAACGATGCAGTAGCATTTTGCACTATTGCTGATATGATTATTGTCCCCAAACAATGTACCATTGTCCCCAATGCGATATTGAGCAATAGAATATTTTTAATAGATGGTATCAATGGTTTTGCCGAAGATGCAGCAGTAGCGATCCATTCCATGCTTTCAATGATTTTGCGTACTGTGGGGACTACACAGGAATACCCGGATGATGAAGAATTAAAAGAGGCTGTTTGCCTATACGAAGAGATACGGAAGATTATGCGCACCGTATCGTCGTTCCATGCACATAAACTAAGTTTAATTCAATTACAGCTTATTTGCGATGCAGCATTTTCGTTGCTTCCCGATGAAAGCTTACCATTATTACAGCAGATTATTGTTGCTCTTGAATCGATGGATGTTCCAGTACCTGACAATGGAGAAGAAAAGATTAAGACACTGCTCTATAGTGATGGCACTAACTGGGCAATGTTTGATGAATGTAAAAAACATGATTTAACAATAGTTGAGGATGATGCGTGCAATGTCAGGAGGCAGTTTGATATTTCATGTAATGTCTCTTCAACCAATTTGTACTATGAGCTGCTCATGGCATATACCTTCAAAGCATGGTGCCCCGCAATGCGCAGTGCACCAGAGCGGTTTGAATTGATATACAAAGCTTTACCCAATTATGACATTGGGCTGGTTATCTTTTTACCATCGGTGCTTACCATCCGAAATAACCACATTGATTATCTCTATGAGCAATGCTTGCTGCAGGGAAGCAATGCAATAGTATGTACTGAAGAAGAAGCCATTGTACAGATACAGCGATATATAACCGCACTAAAGCAACGAAAACATATTGCAATAACGATTGATTTGCTGTGATATAAGCTATCGTGACACAGAGAGCGTTTGCAGCACTATAAACTGTCGCTATTGTAAAACTTTAATATAATCCACAGTAATATTCAATGCCTCTTTCAGAAAGGGATCGTTTTCTAAATCAATAAGATTTTCTGTTTTATTTTTACGGATTGTCTCCTCAAGGTCTTTTTTACGCTGCTCGATGGTGCTTTCATCTTTTAAACTTATCTCTTTGGATTGCAACTTTTGTTTTAGTTCCTGAATCTCTTTCAATAATTTGGCATAATGAGCATCATTTTGAAGTCTACTATCAGATTTATTGCGAAGCAATGCTACTACTTCACCAGGGATATAGTTTCGGTACGGTGTATATGCAGCAGGAGGTATTGGCTTCCACTGCAATGCATATTTGAGCTTATTCTCACCTATATCCCATATTGTTGTGATATCCGGTACGGTGATGTCAGGTTTTATCCCATTGAGTTGATTGGATGTCCCTGATGGTTGATAAAAAATGGCATTGGTTATTTTGATTGCGCCTTTCTTCTGATATAGTTCTTTATATGATTGCACTGTACCTTTACCAAAGGTTGCGTCAGTACCAATAATTATCCCGCGCCGGTAATCACGGATAGCGCCTGCAAAAATTTCTGATGCGCTGGCACTGAATTTATCAATGAGTACTACTAATGGTCCACTATAGTATACACCGGGTATTGGATCATCCAGAGATTGTATAGTATCAGAACTATCGTACACCTGCATAATAGGTCCGGCATCAACAAATAAACCAGCTAATTTTAATGCTTCACTCAACGCACCTCCGGGATTGCCACGAAGGTCAATAACGATGCAGGCAACATTTTTTTTCATAAGATTGTTAATCTGCATGATGGTGTCAGCAGTGGAACTTCTACCCTGATCAATTCCCTGTTTGGTAATATCCACATAAAATGATGGTATTTTAATATATCCAATTACCATGCCATTTTTAGACTGGTGCACCTCGGATTTGACGGCACTATCTTCTAAATTAATTTCCTCACGCACTATAGGAATAACCATGCGCTTTTGCTCATTGCTGGTAGGGTTAATCCGTATTATAGTAAGTTTTACCAGCGTGCCCTTTTTCCCGCGAATCATCTTCACAACATCGCGCAGATCCA
Organism: Spirochaetota bacterium; assembly: GCA_029548025.1. The sequence goes on along the minus strand of JAKPOE010000126.1, from coordinate 3,956 downwards.
TATCCACAACATCAACCGGTTCATCATTATCCTGAGCAACGGCAACAATGCGATCATTGGGCTGTAGCTGTAATTCTTTGGAAAGCTTATCGGCAGCACCCCCGGGGATTATACGATCAACAATGGTATAGCCATCCTCAGAACGCAACTGCACGCCAATACCTTCAAGTTTTAGATTGTTGGATATCATGAAATCTTCGTGTTCTTCCTGTGTTAGATAGTTGGTATGAGGATCAAGCGCCATAGAAAAGGCATTTAAAAAAATTGAGAATTGTTTTGCCTTATCCAATTCCTGAATACGTTTGTTATTGATAAAAAATTTTCTTTTCAATTTTTCTTTTGCCTGTTCTTCCTTCAGATTATCAGTAGTTTGATAATTTAAAAGTTGCAGCTTGATATTTTTACGCCATCGTTCTTTTAGTTCCTTTTTGTCGATTGCATACGATATTTTATCACTGTCTAAATTGATGGTTTCATCCTCGGTAAAGGTGTATTGCTGCTTCAGCAATTGATTAATCATGTCATTAACCTCGGCAACGCGTTTGCGATAGGTGCCAAAAATGTCATCAAGAAAAGAAAAATCTTCTTTTTTTGAAAGATCGTCAATGAGTGTGGAATAGCGCTTTGTAAATCCATCAACATCATTTTTATAAAAATAGTATTTTCCCGGATCAATAGATGACAATAAATTGTTCAATGTCCTGTCCGAGATGGTGTTGTTAAATTCATGATACTGTACATGCTCATTTAAAAAGGTACTGATTATATAATGGATATCGTTCGGATTAAGAACAACTGACTTTTTATAGCAGCCTGAAAACAAAACAAGAGCTATGCATACGTATGTTAGCTTTTTCATAAACTATCCTGTGTATGTTATTGTAATTTTTTATAATATGGACTATTATACAATAAACATTTATAGAAGTCAAATAATTATCACTAAAGGCTTTGTAAACTTTTTTAGCCCTTAGTTACACTTATGTACAATAAATTAATTTGACATTATTATCATTATGACAACAATGAACTGTGTAAAAACTTTACGGGAGCTATGCAATGATTGGTAAATCTATGCAGGAATTAATAGCATTGCTTGAAAGTAATGCAGTAACCTCAGTTGAAATAGTACAGGCATTTTTACAGGAGATGAACCATAAGCAGGAGCTTAATGCATATATTACTGTCCTTGATGATGATGCATTACAGCAGGCACAGCAGTCAGATAAACGTCGTAAGGCAGGGAAGCCTCTTTCACAATTTGATGGCATTCCCATAGCTATTAAAGATAATATATGCACACAGGGTATATTGACAACCTGTGCATCAGGAATACTAAAAAATTTTATTCCACCCTATAATGCCACAGTATATCAAAAGCTTTTGAATGCAGGATTTATAGTATTAGGTAAAACAAACATGGATGAATTTGCCATGGGTTCAACCACCGAGACATCGTTTTTTGGACCTACAAAAAATCCTGTTGATATTACAAAAGTTCCCGGGGGAAGCAGCGGTGGTTCGGCTGCTGCGGTAAAGGCTTGTTGTGCACCGGTTGCGCTTGGTTCTGACACAGGTGGGTCAATACGACAGCCTGCGTCATTGTGCGGAGTGGTGGGGATAAAGCCAACCTATGGAAGGGTATCACGGTATGGATTGGTTGCCTTTGCTTCATCGCTTGACCAGATTGGTACATTTGCAAACACTGTAAAGGATGCTGCAGATGTATTAGCGGTTATTTCGGGTGTTGATCGCTGTGATGCAACATCAATTGCTATGCCTGTTGATTTTGGTTCGGATACCATCACTGGCACTATTAAAGGTTTGCGAATAGGAGTCCCCCGGGAATATTTCAACGGAGTGGACAACCAGATAGTTCAGGCTGTTGAAACAGTCATTAAACAATTGGAGCTCAAAGGAGCTATCGTACATACCATTTCGTTGCAATATACCGATTATGCAGTACCCATATACTATCTCATTGCTACTGCGGAAGCATCGTCAAATTTAGGACGGTATGATGGCGTGCGCTATGGGTACCGATCGCCCAATATTGCAAAGCTGAAGGATCTCTATACTAAAACACGCCAGGAAGGATTTGGCAAAGAGGTTAAACGACGCATAATACTGGGAACATTTGCCCTTAGTTCAGGATATTATGATGCCTATTATTTAAAAGCATTAAAAGGAAGGCGTCTTATCATTGATGATTTTAATAAAGCATTTGAAGAGTGTGATTGCATTGTTGCGCCTGTGACAACAACAACAGCTTTTGGTATTGGTGAAAAGATAGCTGATCCATTAGCGTTGTATATGGCAGACATTTTAACAATTTCGGCTAATCTGGCTGGCATACCGGGTATGTCGGTGCCTGTTGCAGAAGATACTCATGGTTTGCCAATAGGTGTACAGCTCATGGCGCGTCATTTTAATGAAATGGTTATGCTCAATGTTGCGCAGGCTATTGAAGATAGCATTGGTCGTTAGCATTGCAGTACATTGCGCGTGTGCTTATCGCTATACAGCATTGCGGATAGGAACCGTGGTGACAGTTCCTGAGCATGAATCAGTAGCACCAGAGCAGTTAACAGCAACAGTATATTACACAGCCTATGTTGTTACTATGACAAAAGGTGGTGATGAGGCAAAAAAAAATAATGCTGCTGTTGAAGCACTCCTGAAAGGGAAGATAGATGACGCCCTCGTAGTATTAGAATCAATTGTTGCATATAATGAACCGGCAGTATTGAACAATTATGGTGTGGCGCTGCTTATAAACGGCAATAGCGATAGTGGATTGCAGTATATCTGCAGGGCAGCGGTGCTGCAGCCTGATAACGCATACTTTAAAAAAAATTATCTTTATCTCCATGAATGTAAAAAATGACATAGTCATCTTTTTTTTGGCGATAGTTTGCTGTATTGGCTGTTTGCATGAACCGGTGGACAGCGATTATTACGATGACCTGTCGCTGGTGAAAGGAGGAGAAAAGCCGACACCACCGGTGGATTTATCGTTAACTGTTGCTGACCATGAAGTAACATTGCAATTTTATACCGACAGGCTTGATAGTGGCAACCCTGTAACCTATGATCCCGATACAGGAACTAATGAAAATCTGTATTATTTAGTGTATATTGCATCAAACGACCCTGCTATGTTTGGTGATCCAGAGCTGTACTATGATATACGCTATTATCTGGGGTATGTTGCAGAAATTGATTTTGCTGCAGGAGTTGATCCTAAAGAGGTATCAATCGCCATTGCATCGTCATATCATGGACCGCTGTTTGTTTGGATGACATCGCATGATGGCGGCAGGGAAAGCGATCACAGTGAGGTAGTGTCCATGGTTATACCATAACATGGTTATAGCAACGGTGCAGAGATTTGCTTAAATGTTTTTGTTATGGTGTGATTTACTGTAGCAGCATATTTTAAAAATGATAGTGGATGATATGCATGAACTATCGCATAGCAATGGTATTATTTTTTATTTTTTATACACCGGCACTATGTGGGCAAAATAAGCCGTTTACCTTTGTCCCTGCGGAACAACCGCTAAGCCTGTATAAAGCGCTGGCGTATGATATTGTACCGGGAGGAGGGCATATCTATACCGGGCACTATGAATATGCTGCTGTTTTTGCAACCTTGAAAATTTCTGGTGTGTATGCTATGTATTACTATTATAACTACTGGCACTATCGCGGTTCATTATACCGCTCGGCCAAAAAGGCAAATGCAGCTATTGACCCTGAGCATGATTTGCAGTTTAAAGATCCTGAAGGCGGTTATAAAACTGTTGAAGAGTTCCGACAAGCATATGACCGTGCAGCGCATTATTTTACGTTAAGTGTAGCGGCAAATGTTGCCATATATGTAACATCATGGCTGATGACACTGTATCATGTGCAACAGATTAATGAAGAAAGGCAACCAGCATATATAGGAT
>JAKPOE010000104.1 GCA_029548025.1 Spirochaetota bacterium | reverse complement strand
ATAAGCTGATTTTCCGATACCTTCTGACTTAAATCCTGTAATTTTTGCTTTTCCTCAACTTCAACTACACCACCTGATGATTCTTTCTTATATATATCTTCACTCATTTTTATATATTCATCTAACAATGTGCGTGCATTACTATCAGCTTCAATTTTTTTTACCAATTCTTCATACCGCTTAAAAATATCACTGCCTTTAATCATTAGCCCTAATTCATTTGCTTTTTGTAAAATTTCTTCCATACAATATTTCTCCTTCATTATTATTGCTTCAATAGTTTTTGATAAAATTGTTGATCTATATAGAGTAGTTTTATTATACAATACATTAAAGTGTATATTACATTTTCTCTCAATTATAATCCGTGATTGATTTATGCAAGAATTTTTTTCTTTTTTATTAAAAATATGCTATCCATGATAAATTGAATTGACATTACAGCAGTAATAGTACAGTATTTTACTTTTAATGAGTTTGCAATGGATAGCATTATGCCTGAGAAATTGGGATACATATATTTGTCGACAGTCATTTGGATTCCAGAACAAGTACAGAATGACAAATACGGCGAAAGCAGATTCCGAGTAACGCCCAGAATAACATTGAGAGGATAATTCTATTTTCGGAGGAGACAATATGGTAGAACAAAAAGAAATTATAGAGGATGAAAATAAGATAGCTACAGTAATTGCAAGCGATATTTCATTCCGGGGTACATTAAAATTTAAATCATCATTAAAGATTAAAGGCTCTTTAGAAGGGAAGGTTCAAACTGACGGCACACTTATCATAGGAGATGAAGCCAGGGTAAGTGCTGAAATTACCGCTTCCACTGTTTCAATAAGTGGCAAATGTCAGGGTAAAATTAAAGCTACAAAGCTTATTGAAATTTTTGAACACAGCAATATGTCAGGTGACATTGTAACACCTGACCTGTATGTTGAAAATGGAGCAAAGTTTAATGGCACCTGTATTATGCCAAAATAGTATAAAACCCATAATAGGCAACTAAAACATGATTTTTCAAAAAAATTTGCTGAAAGTTAGTTGTGTTATAGTTGTTTTTATATCATCTACTTTAGCTATAGCACAGAATAATTATTCAAATTATTCCTTTGGATTTTCTTTATCCGGTGGAGCTGATGATGTATGGCATAAAAGTGGCAAGGATGATGGGAAGGATATTACATGGAATCAAGGTATTATGGCTGGTGCTGGGTTATTTTTTGAAAACATGTTTACGAATAGCTTTGGCATCCATGCTGGTATAAACTATTCATACCTTGAAAGTGAATTGGTATTTCAGGATAGTACTGATGAAAAATTAAAATCAAAAAATCATTCTATAATAATACCATTATATTTGCTATCATCATTTGGCAATACAATTCGTATTGATATCTTATATGGATTGAGTTACATGCACATTTTTCATAATACCATGAGCAGCAACAATCAACATACCGATGGGATTAGATATATCAATTATAATCAGTTTGGGGCAGGATTAATGTTGCGATTGGTATTTGCATTTAACCGTTTTACCTATTTTTATATAGCACCACATGGCCAATTTTACTTTACCAATGTCATTGAAGACACAAGCTGGCGTGATTACCTTTATACCTATCAACTTGAAATTGGTATGATATTCAAAACATTTTGATCCTGATTCCCAGACTTTATCTACTAATTGAATGGTTACTGATAAAAAAACACTGATGAAACATCAATTCTATCTAATGTATTATCACCCTGTTGTGCTGTAAGTTGTTTAAATGCTGTAAGCTTAAAGGCGATGATAGGGACTTTGGTTTTATACTTGAATATGCGGTAACAATACTCAGTGTCATGGAATTACACTTTATTTCAACAAAACCATGTTTTTCCTGAATTGCCAGTAATGATGGCGGATCAATAAATGTATGTATGGTCTTTGATAGATAGTGATATGCTTTTATGTTCCCTGCGATAATTCCACCAATCATAGGCAGGAATGTATAGAGATATAAAAAATAGATTAATCGCACAATAGGATTGCGTGGACGGGTAAACTCCAATGCAACAAACATCCCTCCGGGTTGTAACACCCTGAATACTTCGCCCAGAAATATATCAATATCCGGAATATTGCGTATGCCAAAGGATACACATACCTTGCTAAATGTTGCTTCTTTAAACGGAAGCCTTGAAGCATCAGCTACTACTGCCATATCATCTATATTTCCATTCTTTTTGCCCTTGTTAATCATGGCAGATGAAAAGTCTAATGATATGACCTTTGCTCCTGTATTGCGGATAAGTTTTGACAGATCACCTGTTCCACAGCAAACATCCAGAACAACATCGTTTTGCTTACAATCAATTTGCTGAATCATTTTTTTACGCCAGATTGTATCAATCCCTAATGATAAAATCCTGTTTGCCCTATCGTAACCTTCAACAATTGAATCAAACATGGTCCTGATTTGTTGTTTGCGAGTGTTGGGATTTTTGTTATCAATGATGTATCTCATACCATTCTCCGCAGTACAGTATACATGGAATCTCTGTGAACCGGAATTTTGCCTGCATTAATGATAACATCACACAACTGCGGTATATTTGTTGTGGTTGTTACACCGGTAGCCTTTACAACCTTCTCTTCCATCAATATGCCACCCATATCATTTGCACCCATTGCCAGCGCTATCTGTGCCAGAGCCATCCCTTCAGTTAGCCATCCCGCATGTAAATAAGGTACATTGTCCAGAAATATTCGTGAAATAGCAACAGTTTTTAGATAATCAATCCCTGTTGCAGGGATTATAGTGTCCATATTTGTTCCCTTTGGTGCAAATGACCATGGAATAAATGCCATAATACAACCTGTTTCATCCTGCATTTTCCGTATAACATTAAAATGCTCTATCCGTTGAAGCTTTGTTTCACCCATCCCATAGGTCATGGTAGCTGTTGTGTGCATACCGTGTTTTTTTATTGAACGGACTACCTCGCACCACTGTGCTACTGTAGCTTTTCGCGGGCTTACCTTTTTACGGATATCGTCAACCAGAAGATCTGAGGCGCCAGGGATTGAATCCAGCCCTGCCTGTTGTAAGGTATCTATAATAGTATCAATTGTGCTGCCGCTGCGCTTTGCAATATGGACTATCTCTGATGGTGAAAATGAATGAAGATAAATATCAGGATAATGCTGTTTGATAGTTTTTATCATGGCAACATAATCCTGTAATGTATAGTCAGGATGCAATCCTCCCTGCAGCATTACCTGAGTGCCACCTATATGTACCAGCTCATCAATTTTTTGCAAAATATCATCAACCGTCAGATCATATGACTGTATCTTCCCTGCTTGTGCATGGAATGCACAAAATTTACACATTGCCTGACAGCGATTAGAATAATTTATAATCCGGTCTATAACAAAGCCAACCTCATTGCCGGAGACTATTTGTTCTCTGCGATAATTGGCTAAAACTCCTAAGGTCGCAACATCGCAATCAAAAAGTAAAACGGCTTCATGAGGCTCCAGGCGTTTGTTGTTATATGCGGCATTGATTATTGAGTCAACGGTATTCATATACAGTAACTATCGCCCATAAAATTGTAACGAAGGAATATATGGCAGCAAGCCCAATTCATGAGCACTGGTAAAATAAAACATCAACGCTTCTTTGAGCTTGTTTGCAAATTCAAATTTAAGCAGTGTATAGTATGTTGCGATATCATACGCTATATCAGGATAGCGAAGACTGGCACATGCAATTAATTCGGGTGCATTGTTTTTAAGTTGTAAAAGCGATGTGTGGTACGATTGGCAAACTGCATTGATAGTTTTTTCATTGCTATCCAGTGCATCATTGCGGACTGCAAATACAGCAAACACTACAGGATATCCTGTTTTGTTAAGCCATAAATCGCCAAGGTCATATACATAGGGAAGCGGTTCGGTTTCGTGCATCATTGCCTCGTTGCCAATAACCAGTTTGGCGTCAACATGGTGCAGTGTTGCATAAGGATCAGATGGAATATAGTTTGGGACCAGCCCGTAATATTTTTGTAATAAAATTTTTAACAGCACTACCGATGTTTGCGATGCACTCGATAACCCAACGGTGCTGTGGTTTAAATTTTCAATAGGTTTTTTGCTCACCAGTATGACTGAGCGCACATACCCAATCGAACTTAAACAGAAGTCAGGTAACAGTACAAGGTCGTTATAGCCTTCTGCATACGCTGCAGCAGATATAGGACTCATTGCAAGCTTCCCTTCTTTTATCATTGCGTTAAGCTGGCTTGGATATGCCGGAATAACCTCAACATCAGGAAGTGGTTTTTTTTCAAACATGTTAAAGTAAAAAGGATAACAGTTTAAATAATTAATATACCCTAATTTCATGGTACCTCGTTGCTATTTTTTTATTGCTTCATAGCTGGCGTTAACCCGCACAGGTTTAAAACCAGCGTCATAAATTAAGTGCTGCAAAAAAGGCTCTGACCCCCATGCAGGCGTTTTTGCACCTGCACTGTGGACCACCTTTTCATAATAATATGTAGCACCAATATCATCCACACCGCATTGCAGTAACACCTGTGCAAGCTTTTCACCTACATACATCCACAGCGCCTTTATGTGGGGAATATTATGAAGATATATGCGCGCAGTAGCATAAATACGGATGATGTCATAGCCGGTTGGATCTTTCCGTCTGGCTCTGACCCCTGTATTTTCTTCATGGAATACGAGGGGCACAAAGGTTTTGAATCCACCGGTAGTATTCTGCAAATCACGAATTTTGCACATATGATCAACAATATCAGCAGTATCTTCGATATGATTAAAAAGCATGGTTGCATTGCTTTTCATTCCATTTCTATGTGCTGTCGCCATAACCTCCAGCCACCGTTGTCCACTTATTTTTTTTGGGGCGATAGTTGTTCGGATATGATTGGCAAGTATTTCTGCACCTCCCCCTGGTATGGAATCAATGCCAGCTTTTTTTAATCGCTGAAATAGCTCATCAAGCGGAATATTAAATTTCTTTGCCATATAGTCATATTCAACAGCAGTAAAAGCAACAATGTGAATATCAGGCCTGGTAGATTTTATCAATGCAATCATCTCTTCATAGTATGAAAAAGGCAAATCGGGATGTATCCCTCCAACGATGTGCACCTCATCAATGTCAGCAGCATTTTTTATTTTATGAACTATCTCATCATGTGATAAACAATAGGCATCGTGGTCATCCTTATCGCGTGAGAAAGCACATAAAGGACAGCGCAGCAAACATATATTGGTGTAATTGAGATTCATATTAACACCATAGTAGATGATATTGCCATGCATTTCCTTTTTTACTGTATTAGCAATGAAGCCAAGTCCCATGATATCATTGGTGGTTAGCATTGTGTATGCGTCATCGTTACTGACTGGTACTCCCGCAATAACTTTATTATAAATAAGGGCAAGTTTTTCATCGTGTATGTTCTTCATAATGCCATCGCCTATAGAGGTTATGCTGAATATGTAACTGGTCAAATACCCTGCCTATGATAAAATTTACTACATCATCGACGGTTTCAGGAAAATTATAAAAAGCTGGTATGGGCATTACCACTGAAGCCCCATACATTGATAACGCATAGAGATTATAAAGATGTAGTGCACTCAAAGGGGTTTCACGGGGCACTATAACAAGCTGCCGTTTTTCCTTCAGTGCAATATCACATACCCTATGGATTAAATTATCTGCATATCCATGAGCGATAGCAGCCACTGTTTTCATTGAGCAGGGTATAACTATTGTAGCTTCAAATTGATTACTGCCACTTGCTATAGGTGCAAAAAAATCATCAGGACTATACTCTATAATATTACTTAACAATTCCGGTTGCATAGTTCGTTGTTTAACAATGCTTATAATCGAGGTACAATCTGTTTGCATCTCATGGTGTATGATAGGCCATGCGCTCTTGGATACTATAACAGCAATTTGTTTATTATGATATACCAGCTCTTCAATACAGCGTATGCCTAATAGTGCCCCGCTAGCACCTGTTATACCTACAATTATCATGTGATTAATTGTATCACGAAGCTGTGTATAAATAAAGATTAATTTTACGGTTGAGGTATAAGGCTCTGACCCCTTTTTTATTTTATACCCACTGTGCAATGGAGTAGCGTTTGCGATACGCTTCCTCATACTGCAAAAAACGCCTTACCCGTTCGCTAAAGCTGTCCCCCAACTGCAGAAAGTACTCATGATGGTCTATCGGTACACCAACATCAGCATCCTCCTGTACATAAGATTGTATACTGCTGTAGCGATACTTGACAGGACTATCACACCGGCGCTTCCGTACTGGATTGAACGCTATGTACCACAGTAACCACAACAGATAATGAAACGCATCATGGGCAAACTGTACAATGATATCCTTATACCGCTCATTCCAGAATGGACCCGTTCTACCGGTTATTTTATTATACATCTCGGCAAACCGTGCCTTGATATACTGTACAATGCGTGCTATTGGTGCTCCATCCTCTACCGTATGGATAACCAGATGAATATGATTGTCCATGATGCAGTAGGCTATCAGCTTAAAGTCATATTTTTGTTTTGTTCTGTTCAATATGTCGACAAAGCAGGCTTTAAAGTACTCCTCCTGCATCATATCCCGCCACTCGATACAGCGGCTCATGATGTGATAGGTATGCTCGGGCAGTTGTAGGCGCAATTTCCGTGCCATGGGTATTCCTCCGTGTTGTTATAATAATTGAAATCCCTACTATTCATAACGCCGGAGATGAAAAATATTAAAAAGAATTGAGCATTTTTTTATACTTTTTGTGATTTTTTTAAAAAACACTAACTATAAGGGGGTCAGAGCTTATATTTTTTATACAATAAAATAGACATCAATAAATGTTCCCAGAAATAGAACAGGAGCTATAAATGAATTTACCTTAAAAAATTCTTTTATTGCAGGTTCTATATCCTTTCTTCGAGCTAACATCTGCTGATAAATAAAAATTATCCCAACACAAAGAACACTTATCCAGTAAGCCTCTTTCATGTTTGTAAGCATTCCTGCAATTATTAATGATGAAAACGATAAAAGATACAACAA
>JAKPOE010000086.1 GCA_029548025.1 Spirochaetota bacterium | reverse complement strand
ACTTTTTATTTGGCGGGGATTATTATGTGCATATGATACAAAACTAAATAGTTTCAGACTTATTACTGGTAATACACATGGCATAAAATTAAGTATAAATCCTGCTATAATCCCAAAGATGATGGCATGTAATATCCCTTTGGATGAATACCCCATATCGATAGCATTGAATGTGTAATTATTGTGTGATTGTTCAAGGTATGTTATTTGTTGCGGTTCTTTATACGGTGCTATGTGCGATTTTGGCAAATCGGCTGCATCGTTTTTTACTTTAACTTTTTGGGCGATAGTTCCAGTAATGGGTGTACAGGAACTATCGTTGCATAGTAATGCATCAATAGAAATAGTAAACGAATATAACCCTTCACGATTGGTTTTGACTGTAAAAGGGATGCACAATGAGGTCTGGTTTTTATAAATATACACCGGCTTGTTATCTATGGGTGATATGTGCATCGTTCCGGGAAGATAGCGGGTGTTTTTGAATTCTATGGGATCATGGGTTGTAGCTTTAGCAACAAGTGGTTTCCCTGTGCCTTCGCCTTTAGGGTTTGCATAGATATACCCCCTCCCGCCTAAGCGTATATTAATTATAGCATAGGCGTCAGTATAAGGTTTTACATACAGTATGTCACTTTGTGGCTGAATAGTCACATCCTCTGCAAAAGCATGAATTGTAGATATAAATATACTGAATAGTATAATGAAAATTTTCACAAATGGTTTGTATAGCATGCTGTTTTCCTCAATACTATAAGAAGATATGAAACACCCTTGTTGGTACAAACTATTGATAATACTACTTTATTTCACTATGGCAATTGGATGAAAAAAAAGTGTTTAAAGATATTATACTATTAAGAATATAGCAAAAGTTGCCGATATTGCAAATAGAAATTAGTAAAGGCACAAAGGAGGGTGTCCTATGATGGCGCAACAAATTACAGTAGTAGAACAGAGCATCGAACAGCTTAACAATCTGCTAAAAGGACTTGCAGCAGTAAGAACAGGATTAAGTGAGAAGCTTGTAGAAGTCAATGTAAAGACACAGGGAAGGATAGAAGGATTAGGAACAATTATTGATAGCTATCAGTAAAAAAAGTAGTGACTATGTATTTAGTATGCTTCTTTTTGACATTGATATCTTTTACAATTTTTGCAACAATATCGCTGATGATTTCATGGGTCAATCTTAATGTTCTAATAAAATGATAGAAGAAATAGAAGAACGGACAAATAATACCATACCAGAAGACAATATGCCACCATGTGTTTTGATTTGTTTCCCAATTATCCCCTGATGCAGGAACGCAGTTTCATGTTCAGTGATTTTCCCTTCCATAATTTCTCTCTCTGTTACCGCTTAACTTTAATCCAATTCTACATTTGTATTAATTTGTTTGCAAGTATATTGTTAATATTGTCACTTTTACTATGATAGTTGAAAATATCTAAAAATGGTAAACATCAATGTGTCCCAATGGTATGGTAATTATGATATTTTTTCATTGAATGAAATGGTATTGCATAAAAACTTCTAAAAATTAGATTTTGACGTTGCCTTGTTGGTATAAATATTAATTAAGATACTTGATTAAATTGTGAATAATTGCAACCCGATTATGAGAGGTATCAATAAATTGATGTTGACAGATAGTATATATACATAATATATAATTAATCAAAAAAGGGTGAATGTGTATATGGAAAAAAAATTATTAATCATTGCAGCAGGATTATTACTTTTATGCCAGACTATTTTTGCTGCTAACAAAGAGATAAATGGAACATTGGGGACATCATATGCTGATAACCCCTCAAAGTATGGACTTGACATTTCATTACATTATAATTGGTTATTAGATCCTTATTTTTTAACAGGATTGGAATCCGGTTTTTTCTGGGTTCAGTGGGATAGAAAAATTGGTGTAAAGCAAGAAGGCTCAGTCTATGTAGACGTTAAGGCCGATTCAAATGCATATACGATTCCAATAATGTTTAATGCTCAGGTGCGATTGCCCAATTTGCAAAGTAAATTATATGTTGTCCCATTTGCAACAGTTGGATTTGGTTACTCATTTATGATATTGCATTATTCACGCCCTGATTTTACTGATTCAAGAACGGGGAAGACATATGATTCGGATTCAATTACTAAACTTTTTAAAGGGCTTTCATGGGAGTTGCTTTTTGGTGTTTCATTAAAACCTGCAACTGATTCCAAAGTTGATTTTTATGCTGAATGTGGTTATCGCAAATTGCCGCTGAAAAGTGGTGATCTGGAACTGGATATGTCGGGTTTTTTACTTAGATTCGGGGTAAGATATCCATTGTAGCATTAGTAGTGTAATAATGTGTGAAGTGTTAAAGTTCTTGACTTTATTTATACCTTTATTTTTAGTTTTGTAATACCAATGAACATGTGGGGTTAATATGGTGCCTACAGCATATTTGTTTGATCCTGTTTATATGGATCATGATACAGGATGGGGACATCCTGAGCGCCCTGAGCGCCTGGTGGCAATAGATCAGAAATTACGTCAGCAACCATACTATAAATCACTGATTAAAGTAGAGCCTAAAATTGGTGCAAAACGATATATTGAGCTGGTACATTCGCCAGATTATGTTAAGCGAGTGAAAGAAGAGATAGAATCAGGGGTCCACTATCTGGATTCAATGGATACTGCAGTATGTAAAAGGTCATATGAAGTTGCATTGTTAGCTGTAGGTGGCAGCCTTAATATGTGTGATGCTATAATCTCTGGAGAGGCAATCAGAGGGTTTTGTGCAGCAAGACCTCCGGGACACCATGCTGAGTATGATTATGCGGCAGGTTTCTGCATTTTTAATAATATTGCAATTGCAGCAAAATATCTCCAGGTAGAACATGGAATAAATAAAATAGCTATTGTTGATTGGGATGT
>JAKPOE010000083.1 GCA_029548025.1 Spirochaetota bacterium | reverse complement strand
TCTTCTGGCAGATGCTATTGTTAAACGCGAACTTATTTTCTGGCGTAAGGATGTTATTGTGTGGCCAACCTATGTACACAATCTGGTTGATCTACTGTTGCTTATTGCTGTTGATAAGCGGGCTATAGGCAATGGGTATCTTGTCCATGATGGGGAGTTTGTAACCTTGCAAAAATTTTGCGAAGGGATTGCTAATACATTGGGGGTAAAACCGGTAACTACTCATATCCCGTACTGGGTGGCGTACGCTGCTGCTGTAGTTATGGAATTTTTATGGAAAACATTGAACATTGAAAAGAGGCCTCTTTTGACGACATATACGGTAAAAAATTTAGGTTCTCGCTTACAGTTTAGCATTGATAAGGCAAAGCGAGAGCTGGGATGGACGCCAAAGATTTCATTTCAGGAAGGTTTTGCACAAACAATGGATTGGTTAAAAACCCTTGATATCGTGTCATTGAAAACAAAATAATGTAATTGCATGGTGAGGTTAATTATGGAAAATTTTTCCGGAAAAACAGTGTTTATTACCGGTGGGTCAAGCGGGATAGGATTTGCAGTGGCAAAATTGCTGTCGCGGGAGGGTGCCAATATTGCTCTATTTGCCCGTAATAAGACGCGGCTGGCTGAATCATTGATAACTATCGAACAGGTAAAAAGACGCCATGGACAGCGTTTTGCATGGTACCAGTGTGATGTTTCAGATTATACGCAGGTTAAAAAGACTTTTACCCAGGCTTTGCGTCAGTTTGATGGGTGTGATATCCTTATCAACTGTGCAGGCAGGGCATATCCACGATATTTTGAGGATATCTCCATCAAGCAATTTGAAGAGACCATGAAGATTAATATGTTTGGTGTGTGGAATACCTGCTGGTTTTTGGTTCCACACATGAAGGCAAATGGAGGGTACATTGTTAACACATCATCAGTGGCAGGGCTTGTAGGAGTTTTTGGATATACCGATTACAGCGCCTCAAAATTTGCCATCATAGGATTTTCAGAGGCTCTGAAAAGCGAGCTTAAACGGTATAACATCACGGTATCGGTGCTATGCCCCCCTGATACGGATACCCCTGGTTTTGCCGTTGAAAACAAAACAAAACCGGATGAAACAAAAGAGATATCCAAATCAGCTAAATTGTTAACACCGGATGAGGTTGCGGCTGCACTGGTGCAGGGAATGAAGAAAAAAAAGTTTATTATCCTGGCAAATTTTGACAGCAAGTTGACATGGTTTGTAAAACGATATGCGCCCTGGCTTGTTGAGCTGATTATGAACAGCAAGATAACGGGCATTCAAAAGAAAAAAAAGAAGACAAAAAAATAGTACAATAATAAACCATAATAAAAGGAGGAACGATATGTCATTGAAAACTGCTGGTGTTTTATCTATTGTAACAGGTGTTGGTATCCTGTTATTCTGGATTGCTTTTTTTACTGTTGGGCTGGCACCGGATATCCCGCCTGCATGTTATTTTTCATATGAATATGCATTCCCATTACCGGATACCATATTGTCGCTGGCATTGATAATTGGCGGCATATATGCCTTACAACGACATGCAATGAAGATTATACTGTTGCCGGCCTGTGGCGGGCTTGTCTTTTTGGGGTTACTTGACATGGCTTTCAACTATCAAAATGGCATGTACACCATCACTGTTATGGACGGCGTGTTAAACGCTTTTATCAATATTTGGTGTGTTGTTTTTGGTCTATGTGCTATATTGACTTTACAGCGGGAATATGTGAAAAAGTCTTGACAGCTTATTAGCACTTTCTTAACTAAAGATTTATTTATATTTTTTTTGGCGATAGTTATGGGCGATTAGCTCAGCCTGGTTAGAGTGCCTGCTCGACATGCAGGAGGTCACTGGTTCAACTCCAGTATCGCCCAGTTTATTTTAGGATTGGCAAAAATAATGGCAACTTTGCAATTAGACAACGGGAAGACAGTTGAGGTGCCGGATGGGAAGACACTGCTTGATGTGCTTCCACAATTAAACAGCAAAGCAAAACCGGTTGCGGCACGTATCAATGGGCTTTTAAAAGATTTGCGCTCACCAGTTACCAATGATGCAACCGTAGAGCTTATATCATTTGATAGTCCTGAAGGGCGGAAGGTTTTCTGGCATTCTGCGTCCCACCTTATGGCACAGGCGGTAAAAAGGCTTTACCCCCAGGTAAAGGTATCGATTGGTCCGGCTATTGACAATGGTTTCTATTATGATTTTGATAAACCCGGTGGTTTTTCTCATGAGGATTTAGAGAAGATTGAAGCAATGATGCACTCCATAGTCAACGAGAATATCCCAATTTTACGGAAGGAACTATCCCGACAGGAGGCAATAGAACTGTTTAAGGCGTCAGGTGAACTATATAAAGTTGAGCTGCTACAGGAACTATCGGACAACATTGTGTCGTTGTATGAACAGGGGGATTTTGTTGATTTATGCCGTGGACCACATGTACCCGGTACCGGATATATCAAAGCATTTAAGCTTTTGAGTATTGCCGGCGCGTACTGGCGCGGTGACGAAAAAAATGCAATGCTTCAGCGTATTTATGGCATTGCGTTCCCGGATGAAAGAATGCTGAAAGAACATCTTGATTTTTTAGAAGAGGTAAAAAAACGGGATCATCGTAGTTTAGGCAGGGATTTAGACCTGTTCAGCATTCACGAAGATGCTGGCGGCGGTTTGATATACTGGCATCCCAATGGCGGAAGGCTTAGAGCAACTCTGGAACAATGGTGGCGTGATGAGCACTTTAAACATGGATATGAAATTTTGTATACTCCGCATATAGGGCGTGCCACACTATGGGAAACATCAGGGCATCTTGATTTTTATAAAGAAAATATGTACTCACCAATGGATATCGATGGCAATGATTACTATATAAAACCAATGAATTGCCCATTCCATATAAAGATATACGAAACAAGCCTGCATTCGTACCGTGATCTGCCGCTACGATGGGCTGAGCTTGGAACCGTATACCGCTATGAAAAATCCGGTGTATTGCATGGATTGTTGCGGGTGCGTGGATTTACACAGGATGATGCGCATATATTCTGTACCCCTGAGCAAATGGAAGATGAGGTAAGGGAGGTTTTGCGTTTTTCACTGTATATGTGGAAGGTATTGGGATTTTCTGACATAAAGGCATATCTGGCTACCAGGCCGGAAAAAGCAGTAGGGGATGAATCACGATGGAAGGATGCACAGGAATCATTGCTGAAAGCAGTGAAGGCCGAAGATTTAGCCGTTGAAGTTGACGAAGGTGGCGGTGCATTTTATGGTCCCAAAATTGATTTAAAGGTAAAGGATGCAATAGGCAGGGAATGGCAGATGACCACCATTCAGTTTGATTTTAATATGCCCCAGCGGTTTGATATGTATTATATTGGGAGTGATGGTCAGAAGCACCGGCCCTATATGATACACAGGGCTTTGCTTGGGTCAATTGAACGGTTTATTGGTATTGTAACCGAACATTATGCAGGGCGTTTCCCTGTGTGGTTATCACCCATACAGATAATCCTTGTAAATGTTGGCAAGGAGCAGGTAGAATATACCAATAACCTGTGCGCAATGTTGCGGTCACAGGGTATCAGGGCTATAACCGATGTGCGCGATGAAACGATCAAATATAAAATACGTGATGCAATAGAAAAAAAGGTACCGTTTATAGGGGTCATTGGTGACAGGGAGATGCAGCAAAATGCAATAGCAGTACGGAAGCGAGGTGAGCAGAAGGCTGAATCCATGTCGGTAGATGCTTTTGTAACGATGGTACAGCATTTATCTGATAATAAACAGTAACTATGCTATTTTTACCTGAAATGATTGCAATGATGGTATATTATACTTTTTTTATGGTTGGTATGGAATTATTGTTGATTAATATATATCAGTGATATGATGTGGAATATTTTTTTGTTGCTATATTTTTTTAGTAATTTTGTATTGATGTGTAATCTTATTGTATTGGTAAGGAGGAGAACATAGACCGTATTGATAGTAAACGTTTCAGGGTAAATGAGGAGATACGAGCCTCTATGGTTCGTTTAGTTGGCGAAGAAGGTGGTCCACAGGTTATTCCGTTAAATGAAGCATTGCAAAAAGCTATGGAGATGGGGTTAGATCTTGTAGAAATATCTCCTAATCAGGAACCACCGGTTGTGAAAATTGTTGATTATAGCAAATTTAAGTTTGAGCAAATCAAAAAAGCTAAAGAGGCCAAGAAAAAACAGAAGGTTATTCAGGTAAAAGAGATTAAACTAAGGCCTTCTATCGATTTGCATGATTTTCAACATAAAGTTCGCCATGCACGCGAGTTTATTGAAGAAGGCAATAAGGTAAAATTTACAGTCATGTTCAGAGGACGTGAGATGGTGCATAGTGATTTAGGTTTTAAGGTGTTAGAAGATGTGAAACAGGCATTGGAAGATGTCGCTGCTGTTGAAACTAATCCTTCAAAAGAGGGTCGAAATATAACCATGATAATGGCTCCCATGACAGCTGTACAAAAAAAGCGGGTTCAGGAGCAAAATAATCAATAAGTGAAGAGAGGTGCATGATGCCTAAACTAAAAACTAATAGTGGAGCAAAGAAACGATTTAAGGTGACAGCTACTGGAAAGGTAAAACGAGCAAAAGGCTGGAAAAGCCATCTTTTAGAATCAAAATCACCAAAGCGCAAGCGTGCATTACGAAAAGCTGTGTGTGTCAGTGATGCTGACATGAAGCGGTTTGCACGATTGCTGCCATATTCTTAATGAAACATGAGAGGTAATAGTTATGCCACGAGCAACAACAGGTAAAGTTCATCATAAAAGACGTGAAAAGATATTAAAGGACGTAAAAGGTTTCTACGGTGCACGCAAGAACCTTTACAGAACTGCAAAAGATGCACGAAGGAAAAAATTGCAAAATTCGTACGAGGGACGGAGGCTTAAAAAGCGTGATTTCAGAGCGTTGTGGATACTACGCATCAATGCTGCTGCACGGCTTTGCGGTATTTCGTATAGCAAGCTTATTGGCGGATTAAAGAAAGCTGATATACTTATTGACAGGAAGATGCTGGCCGAATTGGCAATAAAAGACCTTAATGCGTTTAAGGCGATAGTAGATAAAGTAACAAAAAAGGCTGCTTAAACATTACGGTACGATGAACCAAATGATACAAATTAAAAGCGCCATCCTGATGGCGCTTTTTTATGTTATTTTCATTCATGGCAATACCATTGTTAGTGCCCCTTTAACACCCTCTATCTATACAGTTAATGAAGGAATGGTTGAGGGCTCTGTTTCCACAGATTATGTCAGTGCACATTCATCATTCATGAAAGAAAAAATAGTGCTTAACCTGGGTGTTATGCCTAAAACAAATCTTCGTTTTACCGCTGGCTGGCTACAGATTATTGATAATAATAGTTTATCAAGCAGTACCATAGGTGATTCATCCATTGGGATATGGCATAGCTTTGGTTCGTTGTTTAACAACGTTATTCTGGGATATTATATCGATATAGGATTGGCAACGGGACAGAATGCCTTCTATGATGAAACCAAATATCCAACGGAATCCGGATTTTCTACTGTATCATGGGGATTGGCTGGTGCATATACGGTACATAACGTAACATTTATTATGGCAGGTAAATATGAATTGATGCCGGAAGATAGTTCATCAGTTTTTGACGATTTGACATTTAATGTGGCTGACAGCAATACATGGAAGAGATTTTTTGGATTAAATCCTTTTAGTAAGGATGCCATGCTGTATTACAAGAAGTTTAAAAACGATATCATTGCGTTTTCATTAACTGCACTGTATAATGGTTACCCTGTCATACTGTATATGTCATTGAGCTCTGGCAATAGGCTTAATAATAGCCCCGCTTATGGTGATCATAATCTCCCCATTCTCTATAAGGGGTATAATGATACTGTTTTTATGGTTGTAGCGTCAGGTGCACGTTATTTTTTTAATGAAAAAACTTACTTCGGAGCCTTTTTGGTGTACAATATTATCCGTGATTATAGCTATGCTGTAAAATATTCACTGGGGATTGAGGTTTCTTCTTTGTGGTGAAATTCCTGTCATTACTTAAAAAACTATGGGGAAAAATTCAGAAAGTAAATGAATTATATAAATAATTAAAAAAACTCTTGATTTTATATATTGGTCATTATACTTTATTGTTATTGATGATGTCATTTTAAATTTTAGTTTACTAAAATTTTATTTGCACCGACATTT
>JAKPOE010000080.1 GCA_029548025.1 Spirochaetota bacterium | reverse complement strand
CCCGATAATTCTATTCATTGTATGATAACCTCTCCACCGTATAATGTATCAAAAGAATATGACAATGACCTATCGTTATCAGAATATTTGATGTTTTTGACAAAAGTATTGAAAGAAACGTACAGGGTTTTGGTAAATGGTTGACGCGCATGTATCAATATAGCAAATCTTGGCAGAAAACCATATATCCCTCTTTCAGACTATATTTCGCAGATAATGATAGATATAGGATTTGCTACGCGAGGTGAAATTATATGGAATAAAGCAGCAAGTGCAAGCCCATCAACTGCATGGGGAATCTGGCAAAGTGCAGCAAATCCTATTTTACGCGACATCCATGAATATATTTTAATCTTTTCAAAAGGTGATTACAAACGAGATAAAAAAGGAAAAGAAGATACCATAACAAAAGATCAATTTATGGAATGGACTAAATCCATATGGTCAATGAATGCAGAAAGTGCAAAACGTATAGGACATCCTGCTCCATTTCCAGAAGAATTACCTTTCAGGCTAATTCAGCTTTACTCATTTAAAGGGGATATTATTCTGGATCCCTTTATGGGTTCAGGAACAACAGGTGTTGCTGCATTAAAAGCGGAAAGGAAATTCATTGGTTATGAAATATCATCTGAATATATTGAACTATCTAAAAAACGAATTGCCCCGCTTCTGGAACAAACCACATTACAATTTAAAAACTGAACATCATTAGATGATTCACGGTGTAATAAAGATGTATATCTATGGCTTCACTATGCATGTAAGCAAAAAAATCAACTTGACTAAATTACACCATGAGGTTAAAGAATATGATAATCAGTTCTTTATTGATTTTTTATCGATTATTTGTTTTGGCATTTTTATTTCAATAATAAAATTTCATATGGTTTTTTAATTCAAGAAGGCATTATAAAGGGTCCTCCACAGTCAATAACTGAAATAGGCCATGGAAGTTACTTAACGATAAAAGACAGGGGGATATTGATCATGGTTTTACTTTCGATTAAACCAAAATTCGTTAATCAAATAATAAAAGGTAATAAAAAATTTGAATTTTAAAAAACAATTTTCAAAGAAAATACTGATAAAGCTTATATTTATTCAACTTTTCCAGATAAGCAAATTATTGGATATTTTTTTATAGAAGAAATCATTCAAGGCCATCCATCTAAACTATGGGAAAAGTTTAATAAATATGCAGGTATCGATGAAACAGACTTTTTTAGCTATTTTTCCGGTAAAAAAATGGCTATGCCATTAAAATTGGACATCTTGAAATCTTTGAACACCATTAAACCCCAATGATATTTTTGATAATTTTTATCCTCCACAATCTTTTTATTATATAGATGATGATATTTTTAAAAATCATGTTAGCAAATTCAGAACTATGCACAACACGCCTCTTGTAAAACCCTGAAAGCAAATTTACTTATACTACTGTTTTGGCCGGGTAGCAATTGCTTATTGATTTTTGATGCAGGGCAATTAGTAGCAAGCAATTCTTCAGCATCCTGCTATGCTTTAAATGTGGTTGACAGGAAAAAAACGTTTGTTAATAATTTACTCTATAGGTTCACTATGGCAATGAGGCAAACGCCTGACAGATACTTTTATGACGTATGCACTATCATACAGTTATGAGCTTAGAACCCGAAACATTAATTAATATCATAAATATCCAGACTGAAGTTGTGAAACTTGGTCTTGACCTTGCTGGTGTCATGGACCTGGTTGTACAACGAGCACAGCAATTAACCCATGCTGATGGAGCTGTAATAGAGTTAGCCGAAGATGATTATATGGTATATCGAGCTGCATCAGGTACTGCTGAAAAACAATTAGGGCTGCGTTTACACAAAGAAACAAGCCTTTCCGGACTATGTGTACAGGTTGGACACGCTTTACAATGTAGCGATTCAGAAGAGGACCCCCGTGTTGACAAAGAAGCATGCCGAAAAGTTGGTTTGCGTTCAATGGTTGTATCTCCTTTAAAATATGGAGATATAGTGGTTGGTGCCATTAAAGTTTTATCTTCTAAACCAAATTTTTTTGATGATACCGCTACTCATGTTCTTGACCTTATGTCAGAATTAATAGCCGCCTCAATGTATAATGCCGAAAGATACTCGTCAAATGAGCTTTTTCATCGTGCTACCCATGACCAGCTTACTGGAGTAGCTAATCGAGCACTTTTTTATGACCGATTGCGACGGCGGCTTATTCAAGCACAACGCTTAAAAGAAAAATTTTCAATTATTATTCTGGATATGGATGAATTGAAACAAATAAATGACAATTGGGGACATAGAGCAGGTGATACAGCAATTCAAGAATTTTCATTGCGTATAAAAAAAGCAACACGACAAACGGATACTGTTGCCAGATTAGGTGGTGATGAATTCGGCATCATTGTACATGCCATCAAAAATGATGATGACATTGCAATTGTAACTCAGCGAATTGAAAACGCACTTACGCAGCCTTTTAAATTTGAAGGCAAGAAAATACCATTGCAAGCAAGTATGGGTTGGGCACTATTTCCCAATGATGGTGAGGAACTAGAAGTACTTATTGACAACGCTGATCAGCGAATGTATACCATGAAACGAATGCATAAAAATAACCCTAAAAGTTAAAGGATTACTATACAATTAATAAAATAATAAAATTTTAATTTTTATAGCAATTGTATATAATTTATCATATAGTACACATTACAAATAGTTGAAATTTCCCGGCTGTAAGTTTCGATAGTATTAAATGGAAGAATAGAGCAGGAATTAATCCCGAGATACTATACAATTATACAATGAGAGTAAACCTTCTGGCGATAATGAAATATTGGCATAATCCAGTACAAGAAAGTGCACATATGCTCTCCCCCATTCGTTGCTTTACCGTTTCATCAAAATTCCATGCTGCTTCCTTCGTGCTTTAGTATTCTTTTCTACAAAAAACAGCTCTCCGGTTAAGGGGTCAGAGCCTGTATAATACTGAATTGACGATAAGGTCATGGGCAGCGGGATAAATGCCTGACATTGAAACGGGATATATCCAAAGATTGCCTCAATTTCACTGCGCATCCTATACACAGAGCTATCGGTACTGCCCGGTTGGCAGGTCATAAGGTAGGGCACAATGTAGTATTCCTTTGCCTGCCGTTTGCATTCATGGTTAAACGCCTTTACAAATTCTGCAAGGGGGTATAACGGCACCTTGCGCATAGCTCTGAGCACCGTGCTATCGGTATGTTCCGGAGCTACTTTAAGCTGTCCGCTTACAAAATGTGCAATGAAGTGCGATAGCTCATGTAAGCAGTCTTTTGACCGCATAAAAATATCATAGCGTATCCCTGAACCAACAGATACCTTTTTTACATTTGGGAGGGTCAGAGCCTCATCCATCAAATCTATCCAGCCCCGGGTATTAATCTTCAAATGTTTACACACCGCAGGAAACACACAACTTTCTCTGTTGCAACCGCCAATGCTGCACTCCATCCCATACATGTTTGCCGACGGACCACCTATGTCGGTAATATGAATTGCTTTCTTTGCAGCAATCGCCGTAATCTCATGCTTAATGGAGTTCCGTGAACGCGATACAATCCTCTTGCCCTGATGCAGGGTTAAGGTACAAAACGAGCATCCACCGGCACAACCCCGGTGAGCATTGATGGAATACTGAATCATAGTGTAAGCTGGTATTGTTCTGGTATACACAGGATGAGGTTTTCGAATATATGGTACGTCATAATATGAATCCAATTGCTCCTGCGAAATCTGTGGCGGCGGATAATGGGTAATATATCGCCCACCGCTTTCCTGAATGATAACCTTACTTTGAAAATTCTGGTAAAACTGTTTGTACATCGTTATCAGCGCTTCATTTGATTCCGTAGCCTCCTTTTCAGAGGGAAGTAAAAAGGCATTCAAAGGCTTATTCCTGGCGATAGTTACTGTTCCAGAAATACCCTCCATGCTCTGACCCCCTGACAGGCGGTTAGCAATCTCTACCGTCTGGGACTCTCCCATGCCATAGACTAAAATATCAGCCCGACTATCGACAAGAATACTTCGCCGTAATTTATTTTGAATAAAATCATAGTGCACCAATCTTCGCATCGAAGCTTCGATGCCACCAATGACGATGGGAACATCTTTGAAACGCTGTTTGATCAGATTGCAATAGGTAATAATGGCATTTGACGGTTTTACACCGCCCATGCCGCCGGGAACATAGGGATCATCATTGCGTATTTTTTTAAATGCAGTGAACCGCGCAAGCATTGAATCAATGTTGCCGCTGGTAACACCAAAAAAAAGGTTTGGCCTGCCCATAACCTCAATTGATGATGGGTCCATAAAATTGGGCATGGCTATAATACCCACTGTATATCCCGCTTTTTCAAGTACCCGCCCAATAACAGCAACACCAAATGACGGATGATCAATATATGCATCACCCGTCACCAGAATAATGTCAATACTGTTCCATCCACGTTTTTTTGCTTCATCCAGAGTTAACGGCAAAAACAATGTATACTTCCATTATCTTATAATTGAACTTCTATCTTCTCGCCAATATGGTTGCGCTGTTTGATATAGTCCAGCTTATTCAAAGCATCCACAAAAGAAAGGATACCTGCCACCGATATATCAATGTTCACGCCATTGCCAAAAACTTTAAGCTGTTTTCCGTCAATTTCCTCAACAACTGTCACCGTAACCTCGCACAATGCATCAGAACCACCGGTGATAGCCACTAAATTAAATGATTCGATTTTGGCATTTGTCCCGGTAATCTTTTTAACTGCATTTATTCCTGCATCAACACCACCGTTGCCATGCGCAACATCAAATGATTCAACTCCCTCATCGTTTCTATCCTTGATAGTAACCAGTGTCATCGGAGGTGAATACATACCGGTAGATATCTGCACGTTGGTTACTCTGTAGCGCCCTTTGACCTTGTAAACTGCTTCGCCAACCAGTACTTCAAGGTCCTCATCAAAAATTTGCTTTTTCTTGTCAGCAAGCACTTTAAAAAGTTTAAAGAAACGATCCAGCTCTTCATCGCTAAGATTATATCCCATGTTATTCAGCCTTGCAATGACAGCATGGCGCCCCGAGTGCTTCCCTAAAATAAG
>JAKPOE010000049.1 GCA_029548025.1 Spirochaetota bacterium | reverse complement strand
AGCAACGGATATAAATAAGCTAACCAGTATTCAGACAACTAAAGCAGAACTTGGTTATGTGCACGGAGTTACTGGTAGTATTCAAAACCAAATCAATAATATTGCTGCTGCTATGGTGACTAATATATATCATTATGGTATAGATGTTACAATTTCTGGAACAGGTGGATATACAATTTCGCATAATGATTTGCGTACCAACGCAGGGCTTGGTAGTGGTTATTTAATTAATTATATAGGAATATTAATATCCGTCTATAAAAAATCTGCAGCAAATACATATATACAACAAAATCCCGATGAAACATCGGATAGAGTAACTATTACAAAAACTACTCATCCAACTTCAGGGCAGGCAATGCTGGATAAAATTAGTTTGAAATATAATATTGGTGATAACATACTAATAAGTATAATTTACAGGGCAATTCCTGTAACAGGAGTGTAAAATGAATGTACTTTTCCCAGATCAAAATGGCAATCCTGTGCCAGTGTTTTATCCTGGCACGACTGCACCGATAATTATAGACGGGACATCTGCTTCAGCAGCAACCGCTGCAGCCATTGATGCAAATGACAAACAAGTAGTGCGTCTTTGGGCAGACAATAATTGCCATATTGCCATCGGCGCAAATCCTACCGCGACTACTTCAGATATTCCTATTTCCGGAGGTATATCTGAATACTTTGTGATTGAATCCGGATGCAAAATAGCCGTTTTAGGTGCAAAACTGTATATCAATATTCATAAAGGATGATATTATGAATGTATGGGTAGCTATTGCTATCAATATCGTTGTCTATCTGGTATCCTTTGCTTATGCTTGGGGAAAGCTGAATACGAAAATATCAGAAATAGAAAAACGCTATTATGAGCTGGATGATAAAGTAACAGCTATTACGGATTGTTCTGTTCAAAAAGAGCAATATAAATCGGAACAGCAAAATATCAATAGACGCATTGATGAACTGACATCATTAGATATTGATGCACGCCTAACTAAAATAGAAACTTTATTGGAAACAATATTGGGAGAAATTAAAAATGGAAAATATATTAAATAGCATATTGGCAAACATTGAAGTTATTACCGCTATTATATTAGCATTATCCGGATTGCTTGCTACTATTATTGCAGAGTATAAGAAGATTAAGAAATTATTGGCTACTGAAGAATTCAATAAAATTGCAGCACCTTTGATTTCTATTGCGGAAACAAATCCTATTCAAATATTGGATAATTTGGCAAGTTTGCCTTCGCCAGATATTCATAGTTATGTAAATACAAATGAAGGGAAGGCGATGGTGGTAGCACAAGCAACTATTGAAAAGGCAA
>JAKPOE010000028.1 GCA_029548025.1 Spirochaetota bacterium | reverse complement strand
AAAATTATAAAAAATACCTATGCCTAAAAAAGCTTTTACAACAGCAAAACAAAAAAATGACTGCATTGATGCAATCATTAATGAGATGGTTAACCGCAGTGCATTCCTTATTTTAGGACACACAAATCCTGACGAGGATTGTGTCGCGTCAATGATTGCATTTGCCCTGCTTGCAAGGAAATTTGATAAAGAGGTGAAGATTTTTACTTCAAAGAAGATCCCACACAATTTTAAATATCTTATTGATATTGCTGTATATAACCGTATAGATGTTGTAATGGCCATTCCAAGGACTTTTATAGCTGATGCGATAGTTATCTGTGATACACCCAAGCCTTCCATGATTGATGCCAACCGTAAAGTACAGAGCATGTTACGTAATCCCGATGTACGGAAGATAGAGATTGACCACCATATGGGTGCTGATAGTGATTACGCAGGTGATGCCGGATACTGCCTTGTTACCGAGGCTTCTTCCTCAAGTGAGCTGGTGGGACAAATAGCCATTAAGCTGAGGGCAAAGAAGGAGATTTTAAAAAAATATGTAATACTAGATCCCCTTTCACGTAACCTTGTGCTGGCTATTTTAACCGGTATTATTGGCGATTCGCAAATGGGGCGCTATCTTAAGTCATCCCGTGAAAAAAGGATGTACAGGCTGTTCAGCAACCTTTTCAATACTATCCTGAATACTGCAACCATAAAAGAAAGCAATATCACCAATATGGATCAGATTTTTGAACAGTTGAAACAGGTTTCTGAAAATGAAAAGAGATGTTTTCAGTACATTAAAAAAAAGAGTAAGCTTTATAAATGGGTTGGGTATGCTGTTTTATCCGAAGAGGATATGCACTACCTTTATGACAATTTTGACGATGAAGATATTATATCCACAACAAGGGCACTGGCAGATAAGTTAGCCGAAGATTCAGGTAAAATTGGAATAGTTGCTTATTATGATACAAAAGAAAAAACTGATCTCATACAATTCAGAATGAGACGTAGCCAGCATTATAAAAAATATGATCTGAGAGATTTGTTAAAGATTATGCATATCCATAACGGTGGAGGCCATGAAGGAGCAATAGGTTTCCGATTGCCTAAAGATGCTGTCAATGAGTATCAACACTATGTTGTAGCTATGGTAAAAAAGGTGAACAGCTTGCTGCCATGATGTATGGTGTAAAGGGCTTATAGTTTTATTTTTGGAAGAGTTGCCTGTGGTTGGCTTATAGCCTACCATAAAAAATGAAGATTATACAAACCGTAAACAATACTTCCCTCGCCTTGCGAAGGAAAGGGACAGTGTTGAGGTTAATAAATCTATTTTCGGAGGAAAATATACTATGAGGAAAATTATATCATGTCTGGTTATATTTATTAGTTTAGTGTTTTTTATGTTTGTGCAATGCTCAAGCAAAGCAATAAAGGATATGGAACCAGAATCCAAGGGTGAGACGGCTGATAGAGCTTTGAAGGATGATGAAAAAAGTGCAGTAAGTAAGGATGCCCTCAAAGCTGATACCGTAACCAGAGAAGATATATATACTGAAGAAATGCCAGCATCAAAAGCAAAAAAAGGACTGCTTCCTGGTAAAGCTGAAATGACAAAAAAATCCCAGGGGGTTTCCGGATTAAAAGCAGGATTTGCTGATGATAATAAGCAGTTTAATTATTTTGTAAACTTTTTACAGATGTATGCTGATAAGGTTACCCATTATCCCATGAACATTTCCGAAAGGATAATACTCTATTGTAAGGATACAGGGAATAAATCCATACCAAATGCAAAGGTTAAGGTATATGCCGGCAACAAACTGATTGTAACAGGGAAAACGTATGCTGATGGGTCCTTTATGTTTTATCCATCAGAATATGCTGCAAACTATAAAAAATATACCATTACCTTTGAAGCTTTCAATACAAAGGCTGAAATCGCCATTGATAGACAGGGAAAACGTGAGCACACTGTTATAATGAAAGCACAGCGGCCGCATTACAAAAATGTTCCTCTTGATATTCTTTTTGTATTTGATACAACAGGAAGCATGGGCGAGGAGATTGCCCGTTTAAAAAAGACTATCGAAATTATCAATATGAATATTGCCTCATTAACTGCAAAGCCTGCTGTAAGGTTTGGGATGGTGCTCTATAAAGATAAAGGTGATGAGTATGTCACAAAAGTTATCCCACTTACCAGTAATTTAAATGAATTTCAGGATGAGCTTGCTAAAGTTTTTGCCGGCGGAGGCGGTGATGGCCCGGAGGATTTGCAAAGCGCTCTTTATGATACCGTAAAAAAAGTAAAATGGAATAACAATGGGATACGCCTTGCTTTTGTTATCACCGATGCTGAACCTCATTTAGATTATGGG
>JAKPOE010000022.1 GCA_029548025.1 Spirochaetota bacterium | reverse complement strand
TCAGCAAACCGTGCCTTGATATACTGCACAATGCGTGCTATGGGCGCTCCACCACTGGTTGTGTGGATAACCATATGGATGTGATTGTCCATGATGCAGTAGGCAATAAGCTTAAAGTCATATTTTTCCTTTGTTCTGTTTAATATGTCCACAAAACAGGTTTTGAAGTACTCCTCCTGCATCATATCCCGCCACTCGATACAGCGGCTCATGATGTGGTAGGTATGCTCGGGCAGTTGTATGCGCAATTTCCGTGCCATTGGTATTCCTCCGTTTTTTTATAAAAATTGAAATCCCTACTATAATAAAACGCCGGAGAAAGAAAAAATTAAAAGAAATGGTGCATTTTTTTATACTTTTGTGATTTTTTTATAATAAAATGCTGTATAGGAGTCAGAGCACGAAACTTTTATTATGTAGATGAATTCAATCTTTGATGATTGATAAATACGCTAACATCTACATTTTTGCCTTTTTAAAAAGCACAACATTGGAAATTGAGGGTGGGGATTTTATAGGAAAAAGTCAAGATATTAATTGACTTAATTATGTCACCTGTTAAGCTGTAGCAAAAGTATAAGGGGAAAGGCTATGGCACGTTACAAAAATTATAATGATGGACAACATTATTTTGATATCATTGATCTTGAAAATGATTTGCCAGCGGATAATCGGGCACGAATCATTAGAGAGATTATAAACATGGTCGATGTCAGTAGTTTTGATGCTCATTACAATAATGATGAGAGTGGAGCAAGAGCAAATCATGTGAGGATGATGATAGGGATACTGCTTCTTGGTTTTGTGCGTAATATAACTGGCTCACGAAGTCTTGTGAAATATTTTGGCACAGATCTTGAATTTAAATATATATTAGCAGGGAATAAGGGACCGGATGACAGCACAATACGGTTATTTCGCAGAAGACATGTAAAAGAGTTGAGTAACATATTTTCAGTATCAGTTCATCTGGGGAGCAGTCTTGGGATGAATGATTTTGGGTCATTAGCAATAGATGGGACAAAAATACAGGCCTATGCATCGTTGTATGAGACAAAGGATAAAGAAGGGTTACAGAAATCAATACAGCTATTA
>JAKPOE010000462.1 GCA_029548025.1 Spirochaetota bacterium | reverse complement strand
ATTATATTCAGCGATACGTTTTACCATGGCTATCGCCGCATTCAATGCGTCTTGTGGAGATTGCGGGAAAAGCGCCATGATACCGTCCCCTATGTATTTATCAATAAAACCGTTATGGCCGCGTATAATTGGCCCGATACGGTTAAGGTACGAATTTAAAAATTTGAATGTTTCCTCCGGAGTCATTTTTTCGGATAACGTGGTAAAAGAGCGAATATCAGCAAAGAGTATGGTAATGTCTTCAAGTGTCTGGTCGCCAAGCTGCACATCAAGGATGCTCTGTTTTTGTAAAAATGATAAAAATTCATGCGGAACAAAGCGTTCAAGCGATATGTTGAGATCGCTAAGATGTGCGGAAAGATGCTCAACCTGCAAAAAAGAAAATGAAAAGATACGGGCAATAGCAATAGCCTGGGTAAATATAAAAATGAACAATCCCACAGGAAGAATATACATGGTTGGCAGTATATTTTTTGCATAGAGTATGTCATTAACGGCAGTTAACATAAACAGCACAAACCCCGCAAGGAAATAGTGTATATGCTGACGTTTGCGTAATGCTGCGATGATAAGACAACCAAGAATATATGAAAGTCCTGCCATAACTGCTATTTGCATATAAGGTACCAACCTATTAAAAAATGAAACCGGTGTGGTTATTGCCAGCACTGTCAGCAGTATAAAAATGCCGTTGAAGAATTGCAGATGTTTCTTTTTTATTTCCATGGGATAAATTTCATGGAAAAAAAGTCCAAAGAAAAGACTGCCTAAATAAAATACACTCAATTCCATTTTGATCTGCAACTCCCATGGGAATCCCGGAAATATATTGGAAATGGTTGTACTGCCGGTAGCTGCAATGCGGGCACATACTGTTAAACAAAATAACCCAAACCACAGTGGAGCCCTGTCCCTGGTTCGGAAAAGAAACAATGCTATGTTGTATAAACCAATGATGAGGATTGCGCCAAACAGAAAAAGATCGCTTATGACTTTAGTGTTGTAGTGCGCAAGTATTGCTCTATCTTTACCAACAATGAGGGGGTGCCACATACCAGCGGTGCGATAGTCCCGGTTACTGATTTGCAGCACGCACAATGCAGTTTTATTTTTTGGAGTAAAATATATTGCCTGGTGCCTGCATTCGTTACGCATTGCTGACAGATTCTTTGACACCTTCCCGTTATTTGCAACCTCAACACCGTTGATGTACAATCGGTACGCTGTGACCATGTGGTCTAAATAAATCCCATAGATGGCATTATCAGGAAGGAGTATCTTCAGTGCATAGGTTGCACATCCTTTTGCAGGGAGCAAGGTGCCATTGAGCTTGTAGTCGGTCCAGTGTTGCGGCATCATAACGATATCGGTAGGTTGAGGCGCTTTGTTGTCATCAATAGATACAGGGTCAATGATCTGATTCCACCAGAATAGCCATTGTGCTTTAATGGCATAGGTTGTTGTAGTGTCAAATTTTAGATTACGCATGTCATAGGTAGCCTCAGCGCTATAAGCCAGAGAAGAACAAGAAAAAATCATGGCGATAGTTACTGATACAAGAGTGGTATTATTCATAATGGATTATCCTGTAATACAATATTTATATGATATTACAGTATAATCAATACTATTGCAATAGAAAAATGTTTTTGGTATAAAGGCAGCTGTGGTTGATGCAGACTACACAAGGTTGATTTTTAATCCTGAAATGTGATTGCATTACTTTATACCAGTTTATATTTCCCTGTCAAGACTGCCTATTCATAGTCTTCAGGGCGTACAAGCCCCGTAATGGCTTCTGATAGCAAAAATCGCCTGATGTTTTGCGCAGCTTTTTGTGCTGCTGTAGCAAGTGCACCATGCACAAGTGCTGAATTATGAGGTGTGCCAAGCACATTTGGCAGATCAAGGAAGGGATACTTCATCTCAAAATGACCGTGTCGAAACGGTTCAGTCCACCATGCATCAATCCCGGCCATAAAGGTTGGAGTATTTTTAAGGTGATGGTAAAATGCTCCTTCGTCGATAATTTCCCCGCGGCCTACGTTAACCAAAATTGAATCTGGTTTCATGAGTTTAAATTCACGCTCGCCAATAAGCCCTCGCGTTGCACGGTTTAAGGGCAATGTGATGACAATGATGTCGGCAAGTGGTAATACCTTGCCCATATCATCAGGTGTACCTAAAAATTCAGCCGGATCAGGACTTTTGCCACTACGGTTAATGGCAAGGATATGCATGTTAAAAGGCTTGAAAAGCCTTGCCACCTCTCTACCAATCCCGCCAAAACCCAGTATAGCTGCGGTGGTGCCGGACAATGCTCTGTTTTCCGAAAATTGGTCAAAAATTCCTTGCTTTAACTTTTCATGATGGATATAGAGTCTCTTGCTCAAAGCCAGCACCATAGCAAGAACGTGTTCAGCCATTGGTTGGGCGTAGGCTCCTACATTGCTTGCCACTGTCAGGTTTGCTGGCAGACGGCTGAAGTCAAGATGATCAGCGCCAGCAGACAAAAGTTGCATAAACTTTACTTTTTCCAGCAAGGTAATTTCAGCTGGTGAAAATTCACTGTGTGGTGCCCATGCCAGCACAACATGGGATGTTTGCAACAATTTTGCGCGTTCATCAGCGTTGAGGTCTTTTATATAAATAATCCTTGCAATGGGAGACAGAACAGACTCTATACGATCTTTTTCTTCAGCATTTAAGTTAAAGCTTATTGTTATAAGAGGTTTTTCAGTATTGTCCATATCATTCCTCCTTCAAGAAAGATACCTATGACTATGGCAAGATACCCAAAATGCTGGATTATCGATTCAAAATTCATTGTGAACCCTTATACTCTTTCTTTTCCTCTATGGCACTCAAAAGTTCCTGTATGTAATCAATTTGTAAATTAAGAATTTAAAAAAGTTTATTCACAAATAATCATGCCTTATAGAACTTTCTTGTGGAACATTATTATAAAGATGTATTATTGGTGTAGATTATTCCTCAGAGAAATTTATAACGCAGCTAATTTTATGAATAAACATTGTTCTTATTGCTGTAAATCCATTACTATAGCGTTTCATAGAAGCAGTACATTGAATATTTTTCTTTTTGAAAATTGAAAATCTATAGGTAAATAAAAAAATGCAAAAAAATATTTTTTAAGGAATATAAACATATTCATAATTATAATCTGTATTTGTTGATAGTAACTATCGAACACAATAAAACATAACAGTGTAATTTTTAATTGATAAATAAATGCATGGTGATTACTATGTTCATAAATATTGTAATAGGGGTATAGACTATGGAATACAAATATTATTTAGTAGAGAAAAAGCCGCCGGTTGCATGGGTCTTTTTGAACAGGCCTGAAAAGAAAAATGCTATGAATCCTGCAGCGTGGTGGGAGTCGCCGTCTGTGTTTAAAGAGCTGGATGCTGATGATGATATACGAGTTATTGTCTTAGCTGCTAAAGGGGCATCCTTTACGGTTGGGATTGATTTGATTGAGATGGCTGGTGAAATAAAAGAGCTTGCCGAACCATCCCAGAAAGGAGGGATTAAGCGAAGCCTGTTACAGAAAATTTATAGAATGCAGGACACCATGACATGCATTGAAAAATGCCGTAAACCGGTTATTGCCGCAGTGCATGGATACTGCATTGGTGCCGGGCTAGATATGATAGCCTCGTGTGATATCAGGCTGGCAAGTGCTGATGCACAGTTTAGCCTTCGTGAAGCTGCGGTAGGATTTGTGGCTGATGTTGGTGTTTTGCAGCGCCTCCCTCACATTGTTGGTCAGGGCATTACACGTGAGTTAGCCTATACCGCAAAATATATTACCGCACAGCGTGCAAAAGAGATATCGTTAATTAATGAAGTGTTTGCTGATCAAAAGGCACTGTATGCAGGGGCTGAGAAGATGGCTATGGAGATTGCTGAAAATTCACCATTAGCGGTACAGGCATCAAAGGATGTATTAAACTTTGGTATTGGTAAAACTACTGATGAGGCATTAAAATATGTAGCATCAATAAGTGCCAACATCATTCCTTCTGATGATCTATTTGAAGCCTTTACGGCATTTGCTCAGAAGCGAAAGCCAAACTTTACCGGGAAATAATAATGAACCCTCATTATCGCCCTCTCCTTAAAAAAAGGAGAGGGAGTAATGATGAGGTTTGATCTAAAACAACTTTTTAAGTTTCTTTGTAGCTTTATCTTTTGCTTTGTCGGTTGTTTTTTCTACTGTTTGTGATACTTTTTTAACGGCTTTTTCTTTAGCAACATCAACAACATCGCCTGCCATATCTTTAATAATATCATTTAAAGAAGGAAGCTTTGGTTCTACAAGTTTTGTTTTAGGTTTATTCATTGGGCCGGTTACAGCAAATTTAAGGTAAACCTTCCCGTCTTTATTGGTTAAGTATTTGAAGGCTTGATCAGCAACATTTTCAGGTTTTACATATTTTGCAACATCACCCTTGATAAGTTTAGAAGCGTTGCCTTTTATACCGTTATAGATACTCTTATTGTGCTTCTCGTTGAGGATCATATCAATGTCGGCATTAACTGTGCTGGTGTTAAGATTTAT
>JAKPOE010000453.1 GCA_029548025.1 Spirochaetota bacterium | reverse complement strand
CATCCATTGTCATCTTCTTTGCCAGCTTCTGAACAAACTCATCTACCCTTATTGAGCTTCGTGCTATATCGCTTAGCTCGGCAATAACATCATCTTTTTTTAATATACCAAAAAGAATTCCCCGTTTTGAAATGACAGGTACAATGGGGACATTATATTCATAGAATAAACGGACAATATCCTCCGGCTTTTTTATTTCATGGGAATAAGGATTTTCATCAAATGAAACCAGATCATTTTTAACATCATTTTTAACATCATTTTTATCCATACTGTTCATAATCCCAATACATCAAACATTGTATAAAGACCTGGCGTTTTATTAATAACAAATTCAGCTGCTTTTACTGCACCACGTGCAAAATTTTCACGGCTGGTAGCCCTGTGGGTAAGCTCAATCCGCTCGCCATTTGCTACAAAATATACAGTATGTTCGCCAACGATATCACCCCCACGCAACACCATAACCCCAATTTCATTGTTTGTTCTTTCCCCAACAATGCCTTCCCTTCCATACATAAGCTTTGCCTGCTCAAGGTCCTTCCGGTTTTCCAATACAATATCAATGAGTTTTTTTGCTGTCCCGGATGGGGAATCTTTCTTTAAACGATGATGTGCTTCAAATATCTCAACATCATATCCTTCCTGCAATATTGACGATGCAATCTGGGTAAGTTTAAATAATACATTAACACCAACCGACATGTTGGGTGAAAATACAATGGGTATAAATTCGGCTGCTCTTTGTATCTTTATCCTCTGTGTTTCAGAAAAACCGGTAGTGCCAATAACAACAGGGATTGACGATGCAACCGCTTTTTGCAATAACACTTCAGTTGCAGAAGGAGTACTAAAATCAATAGCAACATCAGCGGCAAGGCTTACACTGGATAACGATTGTATTGCAATGCCAGTCTTTGTTGCAATGAAAGTACCGGCATCCTGTCCAAGCATAGGACAGCTATCGGCATCAAGAGCCTGGGAAAGCTCATGTCCCTTTTCAAGCAATACTGACAGTATGGTTTTCCCCATCCTGCCGGTAACACCGCACAGTGCTACTTTCATAGCTTAACCCCATACGCCAGCAATGCTTTTTTTAACCTTTCATGGTTATCAGCGGACAGGGGTACTAACGGCAACCGCATTTCAGAAGAGCAAAAGCCTGCCATTGCCATAGCAGCTTTTATAGGTATAGGGTTGGTTTCATAGAACATAGCGCGGCATAGCGGTAATAATTTATAGAAAAGCCTCTTTGCTTCTTCAAGATTGCCGTTGTTAAAATTAGTGACCACAGCCTTCACATCGTTTGGTAAAAGGTTTGAAATTACCGATATAATACCTTTCCCGCCAATAGCCAGCACAGGCAGCAGCAAATTGTCATCACCCGATAACAGGGTAATGGTATTGCCACATAGCTCAACAAGGTTCATCATCTGATTAATATCACCCGAAGCCTCTTTCATGGCAACGATATTGGGTACACGCTGTATGAGCTGGGCAACACTTTCAGGAAGGAAATTTATTCCGGTTCTGCCAGGAATATTATACAGAATAACGGGAATATTAATTGATTGTGCAACACTCTCAAAATGAGCTATCAGTCCACGCTGTGGTGGTTTATTGTAATAGGGATTTACCAGTAACACGCCATCAACCCCCGCATCCTGTGCTGCCTTTGAAAGGTATATAGCCTCATCGGTTGAATTTGAACCGGTACCAGCTATAACCTTTACGCGTTTATTGACCAGTGTAACAACACGGACAATAAATTCCTCATGCTCTTCATAGCTTACCGTAGGAGACTCGCCGGTAGTACCCATAGGCACAACACCATCCACGCCGCCAGCAATTTGATGCTCAATGATTGCTGCTACTGAATCATAGTCAATCTTACCATTTTTAAATGGGGTCACCAACGCAGTAAACACACCTTCAAACATGCACGCCTCACTGTAGTTTACATAAAAATTGCAAGCCTATTCATATATTGCCTATATAGTACATAGGTGTTAAAAGCAAGAATATTTTGTCAAGCTGGAATATTTTTATACTAAACCATGGATTACCGGTAACTATCGCCCACAGGCTATAGTTATTGTTTACCTTTCTTGTCATCGTTATTTCCTGTGGCAAATTTTTCCGGAGGTTTTACTACCGAAGCCCGCAACAGGTTTAAACCCCTATGATGCATACCATCGATAACGGTTTCAATTTTTTCAATCTTTTGTTCATCCCTGCAGTTAAAAAGGCTCATCTGTACATCAGCATCGCAGATAAGATTTGCCACGCGCACACCAAGAAGCCGCACCCTCCGTTTCCCCCGCCCAAACGAAATATAAAGCTTCATAATTTCTTTTTGCAATGTTATCATGTCCTTAACATGGCCATGGATTGTTTTACTGCGAGTATAGGTTTCAAAACCTTCAAGCCGTATCTTCAATGTAATAGTTTTAAATGCAAAATGCTGTGCTCTGACCCTGCGGATTACCCGGTCACACAGCTCAGTAAGAGTAGCTATAATCACATCTTCATCACCGCTATCCTCATCAAAGGTTGTCTCCTCGCTTACGGACTTTACGGTACTATACGGTTCAACAGCCCGCGTGTCAATACCATTGGCAAACCTATACAGCATAACGCCCCATTTTCCCAGCACACCATGCAAATAATTCTCAGAGGAATGCTGAATGTCCGCTATGGTGTAAAAACCCAGCGATTGCAACAGGCTTTGCGTCTTTTTGCCAACGCCAAACAGTTTGGAAATGGGTAGCGGTGCTAAAAAAATTTTTTCCTCACCTGCCGCGCAGATGGTAAGCCCATCAGGTTTATGAAAATCCGAAGCAATCTTAGCCACCAGCTTGTTGGTTGCAATGCCAATGCTTGCCGTAAGCCCGGTGCTGGTAACAATTTCATGCTTTACTTTCTTTGCAATATTTTCTTTGCCGGCAAAAAGGTTTACCGTGTGCGTACAGTCTAAAAATGCTTCATCAATACTTATCTGTTCAATGCATGGGGAAAAGCTTTCCAGTATCTTCATTATCATGTTCGATAGTTCCACATATCTATCAAACCGCGGGGGCAAAAAATACGCAGTGGGACATAGGCTGTATGCTTTTGATATAGGCATTGCCGAATGGATGCCAAACCGTCGTGCCTCATAGCTTGCAGCAGAAACAACACCCCTGCCCCTTCCGCCTTTAGGATCAGCACCCACCACAACCGGTTTACCCCGTAGCAACGGATTGTCTGCCTGCTCAACCGAGGTAAAAAAGGCATCCATATCAACATGAAGGATAATTTTCTCACTCATAGAAATACTATACTTTTATATAGTAGCATTGTCAAGGATAAAATGCAAGCAGAGGAAAATAAGGAATGGGAACGGTAAGATAAGCAGGCATTGCGCTATGGCGTTGTTATAATTTAAAAAACACTGCAACCGTGAAAATACCCAATCTGTCACCGGTGGAATAACAATGGTTCGCAAAGATTTTCATAATTGGCATAACCGCCTTTATTCTTTATATGCTCAATGAGCAATCTATAATGTTCATGCTGCTGCAAAATTTCGGAACAACCAATCATTATTACATACTCCTTCCCACGGGTTAATGTTACATTTAACTTTCTATCGACACGTTTATTAAAATTAAATGATGTTATTGATTCCAGATAATTACTGGAATTAACCGCCAGTGAAACAATGATAATATCCCGTTCACTTCCCTGAAATCGTTCAACCGTGTCAATCATTATATTGCTTAAATATGCATCATCCACTCCGGAATCCAATAATTTTTTCTTGATACAATTGATTTGAGCCCTAAATGGCGTGATGACCCCCACTGTATCACTCTTAAACTTACTATTATAGGTATTGATAATGAGCTTGATTAAATCAACCACTATAGCCGCTTCACAAGTATTTTCTTTTTTTGAACCCGGTTCCTTTTTTGATTCTATAAATACCATTCTATTGTTTGCAAGTACCTTTTCATAGTTGTTATGCGAATTTTTATTAAAAGTAACTGTATACGGTGCGCTATCATCTTTTACTGTAGCTAATGCGCTGTCATAAAAGTGCCTGTTTATAAATTCTGCAATATCATTATGCATTCGTTTTTGATTTTTTAGCGTTCTATATGCTTTATGCCATTTATTTTTTTTAGCATTTAAGATGAGCCGTTCAAATAGCGACATTGATAAATCATATAAACAAATTTTTTCTAAATGGGGGTTGTTTACCTTTGTTAAATTTTCATCCTGAGTTACAACAGGTGGCAATTGCTTTTCATCACCAATCAATATAAATCGTTTAAACTTTGTTAACAAACCAACAATATCGGGTTCCAGTAGTTGCGAAGCCTCATCCACTATTACAGTAGTAAATTTTTTAAGATTAAATATCCTGTTTTGTTGTGCTGTACTCACTGTGCTGACAAAAACCCTCTGGTTTATGATTCGGTCATACACATTTTTTAAATCTTTTTCATTGTTTATTCTATTTTTTAATGTATCCAGCGACTCAATTGAATCATCACTACTTTTACCCAAACGAATATAGGGCAAACTGGATTTTTGCAAGGCTAAACAAATTTCATCAACAGCTCTATTGGTACATGCCAGCAACATTATATTTTCATCAGTAGATGCATACAGATTGTTAACTATTTCTTTGAGCACAACTCGTGTTTTTCCGGTACCGGGAGGGCCCTGTATGCAAAAATAATCGCTGGCATTCAATGCTAATGATATTATTTCATTGATATCCTCGTCTTTACCAGTGTGTAGTATAGTATTGTCATGATTATGAAATTCCGGCTCTTTTAAACCCAGTAATATATCCTTTATATTGCTTTCCATAAATTCAAAAAGAGATTTATATAACTTGGTATAGTTGTTTTCAATTAAATCCTTTTCAATACACCATTTAAAAGTTTTCAATTCCCGTGTTTCTTTTATATTATTTCTTAAACGAACCTTCACATATTCATTATTCAGTTCAAGTATTGTAGCTCTATAATAAAAATGTTTTACATACGCAAAATGATCATCATTTGCAGGGATATCCGGATATACTATGCATATATCACCTTCTCTAAAAACCGTTGTGTGCGTAAATAAAGTTCCCCGTTTAAATACCACAACATTGTTTTTAATGCTGGAGCTATCACTATCATATTCTAAATCGGTTAACAGTAAAAAATTATCTGCTTTTTCCTTCTGTGTTGAACGCCATAATGATGAAAAACCATGTTCATTTCCATCCCCTGTTTTTGCAATAAGATGCTCGGTAGCAATAAAGCGAATAAAGTTAGTAATATATGCAATTTCAAGTGGTTGAAGCTTTGTAATTGTAGAAATAAAATTTTCGTATGCAGTTTTTCTAAATTTTTTAATTGTATCCTGATGCGATGCAAAATATTTTTTAAATTTATTTGCAAATGCAACTATATCAAAGTTACCGGTTGCTAATTGGTACTCATAGCTTACAATATGATTCCTAACCATCATTAAATCATTAACAAGCGCTTTGTTTATTTG
This sequence comes from Spirochaetota bacterium, assembly GCA_029548025.1. Next base: position 3,212 of record JAKPOE010000453.1, on the reverse strand, counting down.
TATATCGCGTGCTGGTTGCTGCAACCTGCTATAGAAAACATAATTATTACCAGCACGGTTATGGTAACATGATTCAACCAGAAGATGATAGCAATAAACCTGTACTCTATGCTCATGCCATGCATCAATGTCAGGTACACTACCCGATTTTAATTCAAAAATATCATTATAATTTTTGTTGCTGTTACGCTGAACTAATAGATCCAATCTACCCTGTAAACCGTACTGTGGAGATATAAAATACGGTTCTATATGATATATACTATCTTTTTCATAATCTTTAAAGTATTGCAAAATATTGTTATAGTGTTCTTTTGCCGTATCGTGTAATCTTTTTATCAAAGTATTATTATATTCCTCGTCATCCTTAAATAAGCAAAAAATATCCAGACAATAATCAGCCATTGCTTTAATACAACATTTGTTAAATCCTTGTGCTTTATTAACTATTATTTCATCTAACAGAGTGTTTACAATACTACCAAGAATCATGCTTTCTTTTACATCATTATCATTAGTAAATTTTTCAACTAAATAAAACATGGGATTGGGTTTATTGTTTTCAAAACAATTAACTATCACTGTGGCATCAACAAGGTAGTCAGGCTCTAAAATAATTATAGAGTTTTGGTTGTCAGTATACCATGGTTTATCAGCTAATTTTTCAATGTTATAGCAATCTATGGTGGAACATTGCCATGCTATATTCAATACATTAAAATAGCGGCTTTCTTTTTCATTTTTCAAATAAAGAAGCTTCTCGTCACCATGTATATCAGAACAACGCAATACATTATGATGGGCATCTTTTGTATTAATCAATAAACGTATATAATCAATTTTTTCCTTTGGCTCTTCTGGCTTCATATTCCATTTTAAATTTTGAACATCTTTATACAATTCTTTTAAATCAGGTGGTATTTCAACCTTTGAAAAATAATGAACTAAATTACAAAGTGTTTTTATACACAACCAATAATTTTCGTTAGTCAAACAATCATTACCACTGTTGTTACTTTTTTCATTAGTTTCATTAAAATGATGAAATCTATTTAAAAATTTCCGTAGTATTCTGGCATTTTTTAATACATCTGCATCTACATTATCATGGTTGAAAATATATTCCATTCTTTCAGAATTGTTATATAAATAAATTTTATTGATATCTCTGGTTAAATAATAAAACATCTTTTCCAGAACAGGTCGTAGCATTAATGTTTTGACATACAGTGTGTCTCTGTTTGATTCAAATAAGCATTTGCTGCGTATCTCATCATACAATTCAGTGGCTTCATCACTTGTTAACCTGTTCATATAATCACACCTCATGTTACACAATCATTGACTATTATAAGGTTTTTAACCCATAGCAGTATAGTATCGCCATGGTTTTGCCTTTTTTACCACATGCTATTGCACAAAACAGTATGGTATGGTAAGTTTATATAAATTACAAGTAAAAAAGTTACCAATTTTTAACCTATATTTTTTACTATTCTGTGTCTAATGTAGTAAATGGACATCTGCATGGCATGCAATAAACCATGCAGATGTCCCACTGCTGTCATTCTAAGTAAAGTTTAAGAATCCCGTTGAGGGTAAAAATTCTTTATGACTTCATCCAGTAGCATGACATTGGTACAAAATTTTATATCGGAGGGATATTATGAGCAAAAAGAAAAACAATAAACAATTAAACACTGATGATAATAACTTCTGGTTACAATATGCACAGCAATTAGAAAACAGTAAACCCATGGAAAGAAAATGGATAACCCATGAAACACATGACTACGTAATTGATGATGGAGAGGACAAAAATGCAGATATAAACATGACCATATTGTATACCAAAGAGCAGGCTACTCCAAAAAGTAAAAGGCTACTGTTTTTAGTTTATAAGTTTATTGGTTTTTTAAAATCGTTGAAAAACTCCATAATAAAAAAGAAACATTTCTTTACATGCAAATATGCAAAAAGTATCTTAACACCTGCCAATATAACAATTATGTTTAGTAAAAAGATTGTTCTCCTGGAAAGTGAATCCGGGGAAAAAATATGGATTATTATAAATCCTGCTAATGAAGATATTCTGGTTACGATAAAATTTAAATTTTATGAAACCCAAATGTGGTTACGAAAAAATACCATTATGGGCTGGACAGAATAAGGTTATAATAGTTTACCATGAAACCATACCCATAGCTAATGGAGTACCATAATCATAGTATTGATACCTATTGTGAGTGATTGTAGTGATAACAAAATACTAAATTCTTTTTCAATATAAAATTTTTCTTGATTTTTTGATTCATACATTATAAATTGCACGCTAATTATAAGTTAAAAATTCTATAAATCACCAATCAAATAATGAAAAGTTTGCCATGGAATTTATTAAAAATATAGAATTTCTAGTCCACCCCGAATTAGCAAAAAAAATGGAGAATGACAAAAAGTATTGTACAGTTCACTATGCTTTTTTTAAAGCCAGCGCCCCCCAGCCCGCACCAATTGTGTCTTTGATATAATTTCTGCTTGCACCACCTTCAATATTCATACTTCGATTTTGTCCTTTATCCCATGTACGAGTTATTTTAAATGTCTTTGATTCAACCTGCGAAAATCTTCCCATGCGTATAGGGACATAATTAGCGTCGACATATTTTTGTATACATTTTACAATATCCTGGCTTACAGGATGTTTTTTGTTATTCAATTGTTCTTTATAAAAATCTTTTAATGATCCAAGTATATAAGGTGCTGAAAACATTTGCAATACTTGTTCACTATTATGAAAATTATTTTTTTGTAAAAATAGCTTCAATTGATTACTATCAATAGTTATATAACCGGTAGCAGTATATTCCTTACCTAATAGTAATTCACAACCTGTCATCTCAGTGTAAATAGGAATACCTTTCTGCTTTGATTTATAGCCAATATTCCTTACTGTGCCAAAAAATGTTTCAGCATTTTGCAAAGTAAAATCTGATACTTTTAAAAATCTAAACGGATCTAAAAATTTTGTCCCATTGTTTGTTGAAATTGAATAACACCTCCATTTCTACTATGCAATCTTATTATTTTCTTCAATCACTTTTTTCCCAAACATTGCAATATTTAGCAATAATGCATCAATGTACGTATGCCCGTTAATCTTTCGGAAGTTTCTTTCACTTTCTATTATGCCACTCCATACCCATCGCATT
>JAKPOE010000447.1 GCA_029548025.1 Spirochaetota bacterium | reverse complement strand
GGGTGACTTTAACAACTTTGACTTATTTGATTTTTATGTTAGCTCATTTGAAACACCAGGTATGAGCTTTAACGTACAAATACACCCTGATATTGATGGTGAGGAAACTGAAGAGGAAAAGAAAACCACAGGAGGAGGGGGGCCGGGATGGGAGGCTTACGTAGGTGCTGCTGCATCTACAGCAAGCGAAATGTTCTATAGTAAAACATTTGGTACATGGATGGGCAAAGACTTTAAGATGTATAAACAGACTTGGGGTGGAAACGGTGTTACGGGAGGGAAATTAAAATTTGGTAAAAAAGTTTCAACTGGAATAAAAATAGGGGGATATGGCTTAGGTATCTGGAATGCTTATAAAATTGACCAGCAAAATAGAACAGGACAGATATCTGACTGGCAGATGTATATGGAGCAGGGGTCAAATTTGATTACCACCGTTGGTGGCCTTTATGGCGCTGCATGGAGTGTAGGCTGGGAACTTGGAAGAGCATTAACCAAAATGGAATGGTATCAGGAAGCAAAATTTAACTTCTGGTACAATCGCTGGGAGAGCCAAGTCGGCCCACCTTCTCAATCCAATGAAGCCCTTTGGTATTACTTCTATCAAAATTACAAACCATGATAAAAACACTATATTATTATTATTATCTCTTTTACAAGAAGATATTGAGGGATAATGAACCGCATTTGCTTGCAACCCTTGTTTTGGCGTTTTCGTTTTCTCTGCTGCTAATTATGACAATTAATATTTCAATGGCTTATTTTTTTTCAAAGGCATTAGGTTATTATGAGATGATTGGTATCAATGTGTTGATGATTTTTATTCTGTATCTCACATTGCATAGGACTGGTAAGGCAATAAAGATAGTTAAGGAAAAACCGATGTTCTTTAAAAATCATGTACTATCAATCCTGATTACATTCTTATTTTTTGCAGCAACATCTTCCTATCTATTTTGGGGGTCTATTTGCGTGGGAAATATTTTAGGAACAAGATAAGATGACAAAGCCCGGGCAACTAGGCTTTTTGATTATAATGCTGCAATATTTTTTTGCAGGTAATCTTTAAACCGTTTTATTGAAAATGAACATCCGCAAAACCGTTACCACCATGAAAACCACCTCCGGAAGCATAATGGATTACTGTGGCAACTTTATTTACGCCGACAACCAACTAATCATTATCTTTGCAGGTGATGTGCGGATAGCGCCAGTAAATTTTGGTAACAGTACTTATTGGAAATATGAATACAGCATGAAGGATCACCTCGGTAACACACGTGTAGTCTTTGCCGCCCACAGCTACGGCCAGCCCGAGCTGTTGCAGCAAACGAGCTATTACCCATTCGGGATGACCATGCAGCAGCAAAACTTTTAT
>JAKPOE010000445.1 GCA_029548025.1 Spirochaetota bacterium | reverse complement strand
GGATTTTCAATAGGTATTACCTTATTTGGTGGATTAGGATTGTTTTTATTTGACATGAAGATAATGAGCAAATCCCTGCAGTCAGCAGCAGGTGAACGTTTAAAAAGCATTTTATGGAAAGTTAGTAATAGCAGAATCAAGGGAGTATTTATTTTAAAAAACTGGCGATTATGCTTGTAACATCGCTGAAAGCATTTCAGGGGTTAGAATATTCTAACACTATCTTCTTAACTTTTTTAATCATCTGTGCTGGATTATGCGGAATATATACTTCAATGTTATCTGAATAGTGTATGCCAAATTTTTCAGTTTGCTCATGATTCGGCATTAAAATATCCAGTGTAAATCCCTTTATTGCACTGCCAGTATCAAGCGCCACATAATAGGTATTGTTATACTTTACTATTGAACCAAGCGGTATGATGGAACGGTCAACGGCAACAACGTTGATAGTATTATCAAGCAATGTGGTTAGCTTAACTCCACCAACAGCAGCAGTATTGGTGTAATCAACAACTTTTGTACCGATAACACTTTTATTACAGCAGCTTCCCGGACAATAGGCGGTTATTTTCCAGGTAACACACTGGTATTTTTTTTGTGTGTTCGATAGTTCTATCCATGGTTCATGCCTTAGCAATACATCACTTTGATAGGTAAATGCCAGCAAAGCTAACCCACTGATGAATAGTATCCCTATAAATAATCGTTTCATAATTTATTTATTTTATACTATAATTATTCTATACAATTAATAATAATTATACTGCATTATAATGTTATTTCAAGACAACTTTTAGCATATCATCTGCAAGTCAATCATTTTTTAATGTGACATAAAATAATGTTGACAAATTTTATTAATTGTTTTATGTAGTAGAGTCAATATATTGGCTTTATGTTTATTGCATAAAATAGCAATCCCTTTAAAAAAATGAGGTGCAATGTGATGATAGGGAATATTGCAACGCTGGTTATGTGTTTGGCAATGATTCTTTTTTTCCGGCGTCTTGACCGTTCTAATCTGCGAATTACAAAACTGAAACGATATACATCCAAGGTTCTGGACGACTTCAAAAAATTAACGCAGGATGAGGAACGCAAATTTAGTGATGCAACCATAGAGCTTGATATTATGTTAAAAAAAGCACAGGCGTTAAGTGCTCATCTCAATTCCTCAATCTTGGGCATAGAAGAAAAATTAAAAGGACTTGATATTGAAAAAACAAATTTAAAGAAGGTTGAAGAAGATTTAAAAGTTATTTCAAATGCAGCACGTGATGTAAACCAGCAAATAGAGTATATTGCAGCTTCACGGGCAAGCTTTGGTGATATTGCAAAAAAGATAAATTATTTATCTGAAAATCTTTCCCGATTGGAAAAAGATTCATCAACAATATTGCAAACCTTCAATGACAAAGTTAGAGAGCGTTCAAAAGAACTTTCTGAAGAAATATCTGAGCAAATAAATAAATTGCGCGACACAATTAATATTAAAGAAGAACGCATTCTTA
>JAKPOE010000264.1 GCA_029548025.1 Spirochaetota bacterium | reverse complement strand
CCAATAAACCACGGGTATCATAATATTTTATGCGATTAATAAACATTACAATCCCAATAATACTTATATTTGTTATTGCCTGTTTTAACACGGTAGAATCTAATAACAACAATACCGCGTTAACGGTATCATTTACAGGAGATACCATTATGCATGGTCCTGTAAAGTCGTTTGCTTTCAGAAATAATATTATTGATACAAAAACAAAACAAACAATCAATAATGGCGGTTTTGATATATTATTTGAACATATCAAAACAGAATTTGAAAATTCAGATTATGTTGTTACAAATATGGAGTTTCCCGTTGCTCCGCCTTTTACAAGCAAACCTTTTATATTCAATTGCCCTCCAGCAGTTTTGGATGCATTTGTTAGCAATCATATAAATATTGTAACACTTGCAAATAACCATATTCTTGATCAACAATACGAGGGTTTGCTTGCCACCATAAAAATGCTTGAATTAAAAAATATTGCTTATATTGGTGCAGGTACACTGGTAAACAAAACAAAAGATTCAATGAATGGTATTATAATTGGTAATAGTATAAAAATTGGCATTATTGCCTATACAGGAGTTTTTAACTATGGACTATCTAGCAAAATAAAAAAAGAAATTTTTATAAATGATTTTTATAATATAAACAAAGTATTGAATGATATTACACGCATTAAACAAAAATGTGATTTTCTTGTTATGGTGGCTCATATTGGTGAAGAATATAAAACACAACCTACAAAATCCGACAGTGAGATTTTACACAACTATTGTGAGGCAGGTGTAGATTGTGTTATAGGACACCATCCGCATGTAATTCAACCTGTTGAACAGTTTAAAACAAAGGATGGGCGTATTTGTACAATATTTTATAGCCTGGGTAATTTTATAGCTAACCAGTCTTCAGTCCATATTGATGCCATAAGCGGTGTTGAATGCAGTACTCGTGAAACAATTATTGTACAAATTACTATTGCAAAGAATAATGTAAACAATCACCAATATACCATAATTCCTGTAATGATAATGAATATTCCTGATACTGAATCAAAATATAAATATGGGAGGAAAATTCAACCCATCGCTATTATGCAGTATATAAACCTTCTTAAAAAGGAAAGCAATAACAGAGAATATATAAACTATTTAATAAACAGAAAAAATGAGTTGCTAAAACATCTGTTTTTATATGGTAACTATCAAAACATAAAAATAAAGGATGACTAGTAATACATTTATAGTAGCGAGGCAATGATCATTTTCTGGACATTTTCCGTGCCATCAATAAACATCATGGTATGCGCACAGTTGTTAAGATGTTTTATCTCGCTTGCATTGAAAATGGAACGGTAGCCTAAAACATCCATACCAAAAGTTGTAATATCTAAAAATAATCGTGATGCAAAATATTTTGCTATAGAGGATTCTTTGCTAAAAGGTTCACCATTATCAATTTTTTTACATGCATCCTGATATAATAATCGTGCTGCATGGATACGGGTTTCAAATTCGGCAATTGTAAAATTTATTCCCTGAAAATTGTAAAGAGTTTTTGAAAATTGTTTTCGTTTCTTTGTATGTTCTAATATTATATCAAAGGCTCTTTGTGATCCACCAACACAACAAGCAGCTACCAATGGCCTTCCCTTATCAAGCATTTCAGTTAACAAAAAATAACCACTTCCATCTTCTCCTATTTGATACTCTTCATCTATAGTTACGTTTTCCAGGGTTACCGTTCCAAGCACACTATTATAAAAACTATCTAACATTAATTTGTTTGTGCATAATCCTTTAGCATTTTCCGGAATTAAAAATGCATTTAAACCTGCCCTGCCCTTTTTACCGCTCCGTGCAAAAACAATATAAAACGATGCAATGCCGCTGTTTATGACAATGTCCTTTGTACCATTAATAATATATTGGTTATTATTTTTTGTTGCAACTGTTGTTATAGCTGTAATATCCGAGCCAGCATTTTCTTCGGTTAAACAAAATGCAAAAGGCTTTTTTGCATCGATGATATGATTAAGTAAAAATATTTTCTTATTATCATCCGCAATAGATTTTATTAATTCCAGACAATGAATCGTAGTTAACATGGTTGGCAAAGTATCAAAATAATGATACGCAAGTTCTTCAAATACTTTTCCCGTTTGAGTAAATGTTGTAGCAAGACCTTTGTATGTATTACTTACCAGCAGCAGATGTATTTTATTAGTATGGTATATTGAATAATATGCCAAAGCCCTTTCATAATCGGGTAAATTATCAAATTTTGTTTTATTAATATTTAATGTTTGTATACAATTATTTATTAATGCATCAAGATTATCAGTTGATATCCCGTTACTCATGATTTCTTCTCCATAGCAAATAATCAATAAATTGATTTAGTTCATTTATTTCATAATGTGTAAGATTTTTGATTTTATCAGTGATAGAGTTAATGGTAATATCAGATAGTTCATCATCAATGTTTGAAGAAGATTCTTCATCAAGGAAATACGATACAGGTTTTTCAAGATGTTTTGCAATCTCTTCTATTTGCTGTAAATACAATCTGCGTTTGCCTAATTCATAGTTTGATAATGCAGCCTGTGTAATGCCAAGCATCTTTGACAATTCAATCTGCGTTATGCCCTTCTCTTCACGAGCTATTTGAATCTTTTTGCCAATCTTTTTAAATGCCATAACATATACTCATTTTTTATAGTACCATCGATGTCATAGAAATAGTGAAAAATATAAGTTTTTATACTTCTCTGAAAACATACCATGATAGTCTCGCATCTTACATTTAGCAGACAGGTAGTATACTGTGTTACGCGATTATTAATGCATATTTACTTTTTTATGACAATAAAAAATTTTTTTTGATATTTGTATTGACAGTATAACAGCTATAACACTAATATAACAATATGTTATATTTCATAGGTAACTATCGTACAAAAAATTGTTGAATATAGTTTTGAGTAATAGCATCATAATTATCAGCATATATTGTTATCGATAGTTGTTATCGCAATAATGAACTGAACCTGATAAATGAATGTAGCAATGAATACCATATATATGTGAGGAGGCATATATGTTTGATTATATCATGAACGATGAACAATTGAAGTTGAGGGATGAAGCTCGTGATTTTGCAAAATGGGTACCTCGTGAAATGATTTTAGACATGGATGCAGAAAAAATACATTTCCCAAAAGAATTTTTAAAAGAGGCTGGAAAAAGGAATTTGCTGGGCATACGATTGCCAGAACAATATGGCGGCAGAGGACTAAATTGGGTAGATGATTGTATTGTTGCAGAAGAGATTGGCGTTGCCAGTTATTCATTAGCTTGTTTATGGGGCGTTGGTGCTGATATAGTGTGTGAAGCAATAGTTGAATTTGGAAGCGAAGAATTAAAACAGGAAATCGTTGTACCGTTATTAAAAGGTGATGTTTATGCTGCAGAATGCCTGACAGAACCACGCGGCGGTTCAGATTTTTTTGGAGCATCAACAGTTGCCAAGAAAGATGGCAGTGATTGGATTATTACCGGTCAAAAACGATTTATTGTTGGAGCTGAAGGTGCTGATTGGTTTATGGTATACGCGGTAACCAATCCTGAAGGGAAGGCTCATCAGCGTTTAACCTGCTTTATGGTGCCACGAACAAAAGGTGTTGAAACAAAATATATCTACGGACTTATGGGAGTTCGTGGGGGTGGTGCTGGTCGCTTAATTTTAAACGAGGTACGAGTCCCTGAACGGTATGCTTTGAATGGTATTAATGGTGGTTTTGATGTTTTTGTCAGAAATATGTTGCCCGAACGTTTAGGTACCGCTGCAATGACTATTGGCAGTGTGCGCCCTGCAGTTGAGATAGCAACCCGATATACCTCTATGCGTAAAGCATTTGGTCAACCCATAGCATATTTTGAAGCAGTTGGCTTTAAAGTGGCAGATAGCGTCATGTTACTGGATGCTACCCGATCACTGGTATACAGTACAGCGCTGGCTATTGATTCAGGCAAAGTACATCCAGGAAGAGTGCGAAGGATGGTGTCCGAATCCAAAAAGTTTGTAACCGAATCCGCATGGACTATCGCCAATAACTGCATGCAGGTAATGGGTGGTATTGGCTATACCAATGTTTATCCACTTGAACGTATTGTAAGGGATATCAGGTTATCCATGATATGGGTTGGTACCAATGAGATTATGGATTTAATCATTCAGAATGAATGGTATAAAGAATACTTTAAGGTAATCTCAAAATTAAATTTGCGAGATGTTGAACAGGATGCTCCTGGTGCAGATCAGGTTGAAGAAAAGGTTTATGAGTGATAGTTATTAAAGATTGGGCATGCGCTACAGTTCATCGTTAATCATTGATACAAGCTCGCGTATATCAGATATGTCATTTTCAATTTGATTCCAGTTGATGCGCCTGCCCTCTTCTTTTGCTTTTTTATATCGTGCTTTTAAAGTTTGCACCAATTTTTCAACATGCTCAAGCTCAGATTCAACATTATCAGCAATTTCAAATGGACTATATTTTGCATATTCTGATTTCATTGTTTCAAGATCAACTATCTCACCCCAATGAGGCACATAAACTGTATAGCCAAATCTGTTACGTATTTCTTCCGCTAACAATGCTGATGCATTTTCTTCGCCATGGACAACAAAGACTTTTAATTTAGGATTTTTGATAGTACTCATCCAATCAAGCAGTCCTTCTTTATCAGCATGAGCAGAAAATCCACCAATAGTATAAATTTTGGCTCTAACAGCAACATTTTCGCCATATATTTTGACCATGTGTGCACCGTCAACAATTCGTCTTCCCAGAGTACCTTCTGCTTGATATCCAACAAATACAACCGCTGACTCGGGTTTATATAAATTATTCAACAGATGATGCTTTACTCTCCCTGCAGTACACATCCCACTTGCAGATATGATTATGGCACCTTTTGCATTCTTGTTTAACCATTTTGACTCTTCCACTGTTTTAACAAAATGAAGATTAGGAAAATCCAGAGGACTATCGCCCGAACGCAATAAGTTATTTATAGCATCATCAAAACAATCCTGGTTATTCAAAAAAATATGAGTAGCTGATGTTGCTAAAGGTGAATCTAAATAAACAGGTATTGGGGGGATTTCCCCCTTTTTCACAAGCTGTGCTATGGTGTATAATAATTCCTGGGTACGTTCAATAGCAAATGCTGGAATAATTATATTACCATGTTTATTATATGATTCAAGTATAACTTTTTTTAATTCATTATAGGTATCTTCTTTGCTTTTATGAAGTCTGTCACCATAGGTTGATTCTATAAGCAATATATCAGCATAGTCGGGAAGTTCAGGATCACGAATTATTGCCTGATTTTTTTGGCCAATATCACCAGAAAATACTATAGCATTTTGTTTGCCATTATCTTTGATATTCATCTCTATAAACGATGAACCCAATATATGACCAGCATCCTTAAAACTTACTGTAATATCAGGATGAATTGATACCGTTTGATGATATCTCACAGGATTAAAGTATTGCATACAACGCTCTGCATCTTCAGAGGTGTATAGTGGTTCAATATATTCGCGTCCCAATTTTTTTCGCTTTTTATTAATGATTTCAGCATCCTGCTCCTGAATATGGGCACTATCGGGCAACATAATACTACAAAGTTCACAGGTTGCCTTTGTGGCATATATTGGCTGAGTAAAACCTTCTTTTACTAATTTTGGAATAAGTCCACTGTGGTCAATATGTGCATGGGTTAAAAGTAAACTGTCTATCTGTGAAGGTGCATAGATGAGATTAAGATAATTTCGTTCCCTTAGCTCACGTGTTCCCTGAAACATACCGCAATCAATCATAACGGTAAAATTATTATTCTTAACAATAAATGATGAACCAGTTACCGTGCGTGCTCCACCAACAAATTCAATTTTCATAACACCATAATTCCTTTTTCATTTTATTATTAATTATAAATTCATTGTTTCACTCTGTATCATCCCATCTATTAATGTAATGATTCTTTGTGTTTTTGCTGCTATGCTCTGATCGTGAGTAACAACCACTGCTGTTGAGCCTTTATCCTTACAATTTTTAAATAAAAGTTCAATTAAAATATCCGAGTTTTTACTGTCCAGATTACCTGTTGGCTCATCAGCCAGTATAATATCAGGTTGCGTTATGAGTGCTCGTGCAACAGCAACACGCTGACATTCACCACCCGACAACTCAGCAGGTTTATGCCCTGCTCTATCAACTATTTTGAAGTGCTCTAACAACTCAAGTGCTTTGTGTTTTGCTTCCTTTTTTGATACTCTTCGTATTAAAAGAGGCATCATGGTATTTTCCAGTGCGGTAAATTCGGGCATCAGGTTGTGCATCTGGAAGATAAAACCAATATGCTTATTTCTAAATGTTGCCAGCTCATCATACGAAAATGGTGAAATATCCTGATCTAATATCTGAACATATCCCTGCTGGAAGGTATCAAGGCACCCAATAATATTTAACAGGGTTGATTTTCCTGCACCTGATGGACCAACTATCGAAACTATCTCACCTTTATTAATGGTTATACTAATATTTTTTAACACTGTAATAGTGCTGCTGCCAAATCCATATTGTTTAATAATATCCATGCCTTTAATGGCACTATTGTGTACGGTATCATCCATAGGGTTATCCATAGCAATAATTATTCATAGCGTATTGATTCAACAGGATGCAATCGTGATGCATACCATGATGGCAGAATGGCAGCCACAGTGGCAATAAAGATTGCCAGTATAGCAACAATCATAACAAATTCAGGTTGTATTTGCGTGGGAAGCGAATCAATATAATATACATTCTTTGGCACCAGCGAAACAGGATAAAAAATACCTAAATCAAAAGTTATAAATATCCATGACATTACACCATTAATAGTTCTCTCAATCCAGTGTATGATTGATTCCAAATTGATGGCGGTAACAAGCCCGGTAATAACGCCAACAATTGCACCAATGAGCCCGATGAAAAAACCTTCAAGCACAAAGATGGTCATGATGGAATATGGATGCGCCCCCATTGTTTTTAATATGCCAATAGATTTACGTTTTTCCATTACCACCATGACAAGTGTACCCATTATGGTAAATGAAGCTGAGATTATCACTAAAAATAAAATAATAGTCATAATTAACTTTTCAAGACGCAGTGCATAGAATAAATTTTGATTTTGTTGTTCAGCAGTTGTTACCTGATAATCATAGCCAATGAGTCCCTGAACAGTTGAAGCTATTTTATCCATATCATATATATCATCAAGTTTCAAAGCAAGTCCGCTTACAATATTACCAATGCCATAGAGCTGTTGCGTTTGCGGTATTGTCATGATGATAAGCTTGGTATCAAAATCGTAATATCCCGTTTTGAAATAAGTTGCGATGCGGTATTTCCCGATGCCGGGCGTTATCCCTTCTTTTGCGGTTAACCTTCCTTTGGGAACAATAATCTCTAAATAATCGCCTAAGCGCAAATTATAATTAAATGCCATCTCCTCGCCAATAGCTATTGTAGTAGGTTTACTAAATTCTTTATCACCGGCAGTGACAAATTTTTTTATATCATCAGGGACCATACCGGGAATGCCATAACCACGGATTGCTACAGGAAAAATATATGACTTAACACGCACTAAACCCTGTCCCTGGACAAATGGTTCTATAGAGCGTATTCCTTTTATTGTTTTTATCTTGTTCGATAGTTCTTTATAATCGGGTAAACCTTCGCTATTATTATCTACAAAAAAGCGACTCACTGTTATATGCGCATCAACATCCAGAATTTTATCGCGAATCTGACTCTGGAAGCCCGTCATTACTGACATAACCACGATAATGACAAATACGCCAATAGCAACTATAAACAGCGATAAAAATGTATTAAAAGAGATAAATCCCTGAGATTTTTTTGCCTTAAGATACCGCCATCCTATGAACAGTTCATATAATCGCATAGATATTCCTTGAAAAAAATTATAACGAATGTATTAAATTATAGTATTTTGTCAAATGTATTTATTTATATGAAGATTTCAGAAAATGTTTATATAAAATGCAGCATTTATAATTCTACTTTTATTGAAATAAAAAGTTCAATGCTCATTACCGCAAGTTTACAGCCTCCACAATTATTATATACTGGAGATTTGCTTCCATTGCTATTATTGATATAATATTCATCGCCTTTGGTTACCGGTACATATTCATATATCACTTTGCCTCCAATGATAAAATGGGTAAATGAATACTGTATGCCAGCTTTTCCACAAAGATAGAGTATCCCATCAAAATCATCATGGAAATCAATGTCGCGTTTAACATGATTGTCAACATCATCAGCATCGGCAAATATACCGCAGGATAGTCCTCCAGATAGTGATAAATTATACATAGTATACATAGCTTCTATTGCGATATAGGGAATGGAATACTCCTGTTGATAGATAATACCTATTCCATACATTGATACCTTTGGCGAACCGGGTGGATATTCTACATAGCCGTCACGTGCCGACATTTTTATATTTTTATAGATGTATCCAGCTTTCATTATAAGTTGAAAATCTTTATTATTAACTACTAAAAATCCACAGTAAACATTATAATTATGCATATATTCCAGATAATTGTCATGATGCGAAAAGTTAGTTTTTACATATGGATTATTATTATCAGTCCAATCCGAATCATTTATTGTTCCAATAGAATGGTCATAACTATTTTGCAATGATAATCCAGTGGTAAACCAGCCATAGTATAATGCTACCTCATAAAAATAGTAGTAAAGGTGATCGATATTCCAATGTAATTGACTTACTTTTCTACCATTATCATACACATATTCACCAAGGACACCTTGTGAAAAGCCACATCCTAATGCCGTTGTTATATAGAAATCATGGTCTTCATTAGCAAAAGCTATAGAATAAAGACAAAATAATAACATTATAGCTATGCCATAATGGCAGAATTGCTTCATCACTTTATTCACCATGCAAATTTTTACAAATCAAAATTTGCGCATATACTATAATAGTTTACATTAAAATGCAACACCAATATAAGGATAAATTCCTCCATAGTATAAATTCACATAACCGCCATGATTTAATTTATGGTAGCTACTTAATCCAGGTGCTATCCAATCAACACCAAAATTGCATGCTATAGAATGTGAAAGGTTAACCTTATAGCCTGCCCCTAATTTGAATGTGTAGTCTGTATCATTGCCATAAGAATGCGCACCGTAACTATCTTTAAAAATAGCAGTATAGCCTATTCCAAAACCAAAATCAAAATAAATATTTGTTGTTTTAACTGGACCTCGGAACATAATTCCAGCAATACCCGATACAATATGGATATCACCACCTTTTTCAAAATATTTTATATCAACCGGTTCAATGGAAACTGATTTATGCAATATATCAATAAAATATCCTGTCATATAGGGATGCTCTTTATCATTGTTGGGAAATAAAAACAATAGTGATGCTTTACTCAAGTAACCCCATTTATCAAAATAATCTACACTGTCATCTTTAATGTTTATAGTTCGCGAATTTTCCTTATAATCAGCTAAAAGAGAGCATGGGCTATAATTTAATGCAATATCAACAGCAAAAAGATAAGTAGTATAAAAAATGTTTGACATAGCTACTATCATTATACAAACAAATGATACAATACCTTTCCTCATCATAGTACACCCCTTTTATTATCCTTTACATTATATAATCTTACTCAAAATCATTATATAACCTTATATAAGAGCACCAAACAAATAGCAAGGTGCCCTGATATCTACTTACACTAAAACGATTATTTTATTATTGTAAAAAATTAAATATTTAGCTCATCTAATATGTACTATTACTATTTATAGCTATAACTAAATCCTATATAGTATTTATTCTTTATAATAGATACACAGCCTGAAGTAATCAAACCTGTACCAATTGCAGTTGCAAAAGGATGAGCTCCGTATATTAAAGGAATTGCGGCAAAACCACTAGTAATACCAGCCATGAAAGCTGCACCATAATATTCAGCTAATATAACAACACCCGATATAATACATAATGTTCCATATATCTGGGGCCCATATTTGTCCCATGCATTTGATACTGAATGCTTAACCTTGTGTGCTGCTTTTTTGATTTTTTTAACTAATCCTTTCTCTGTATTTGATATTGTTTCATATTCTACAGTTATTTCCACGCCATTGTCCAATGATATTACATTAGTATCTTCATTTCCATTAACTTCTACACCTTGCTTTGTTTCTAAATTTTGGTATAATTCTGTTTCAAATTCAACTGCTAAATTTGAATCTTCCATTGGTAATGATAATTCTATTTGATTATTTTCAATATCTGTATCTGTTGTATTGGTATCTGTCATATTAACATTTGATACTTCTCTAACAGATATTTCTTTATTTTCCCAAGCCCTTTCTTGATTTGTGCTATTATTTTTAAATTCATATACTATGTATTTATTACTCTTTATTGTTTTATCTTGTCCATTATTTAACTTTATATTATCATACAACATCTCATGAAATGAAAACTGAATCAAAACATCTTTTTCTGCTAATGTATACATTGCTTGACTAATATTTCCATTTACCATAATCTCGGCTGCCATAGCAGATTTTGAAGATAAGTCATAACATTCTGCCCTAAAATTTCTTGTCATAAATGCTGATAATTCATCTTCAATTATTGTTAATTGGCCATCAATAAGTTCTCGGTCAGATTCGTTCATAGATCGCATGGTATCTTCTGTAACAATTGCTTTAAAATAATAATCATATTTCTTTGCAATGTCATTGGATGTAGGAGTATAATTGCTACACGAAACAATATAAGTAAACGATATTATAGTAATAAATAAACATGTTTGTAACAATAATTTTTCAGTTATGAGGGAATGTTTTATTTGAGATTTGAGATTTGAGATTTGTAATACATATTTAATCCTCGTGTTTATATAATATATTTTTTCTTTAAGTTATAATAGATTATTTGTCAAGTATATTTTTATTATTTAATAGAAAATATATAGTAACTACTCAGAAACTGTAGGAAAAATCAAGCAGGAAATGATAGAGGAGTAAGAATACGCTCACGGAGCAGTTGGCACAGTGGGGGAATACGATACCTCCCGGTCAGACGATCCAATATATATTCGTAAAACGATATATC
>JAKPOE010000426.1 GCA_029548025.1 Spirochaetota bacterium | reverse complement strand
TGTTATTGACGGTGGTTTTAGAACAGGTGCTGATATTGTAAAAGCGCTGGCACTGGGTGCTGAATACGTGCTTATAGGACGTCCTGTTGCTATAGCAGCAGTAGGCATGGGCTCTGAAGCAGTATCTTATTATCTCAAAACCTTGCAGACAGAGCTTAAAAAGGCCATGATACTGACTGGCTGCGCTACCATCACCGATATCAGCAGTGATATCGTGCGTTCACTGAATCATAATGTGTACCAACCTTTTATGGGGCGATAGTTATTGTTAAGCGATAGTTACATGAAAAGAATCTATAGATATTATATCATTGTTACAGCAGTCTTTATGATGATTGCTGGCAATAGTGTTGCTCTTAAATTTACCGATTTGCATGGGCGATGGAAACTTTTATATAGAGGCAACTATGGCTATGAGTTCAGGTTTGCTAAAAATTATCAGGCTGTTTGCATACTCTATTTACAGAACAATGCTGTAGTATTTAAGGGAGTATATACACTGGATAACCCCCAAACACTTCGTATTAACATAAGCCAGATGAAAAATGTAGATAACATCAATGCGGTGTATGGAACTGGTGGATTTTACAATGTTAAATCGTCGTATTTTGTATTTCATGCTGCACTAGTACAAAAGGATACTAAAAAAATGCTTGAACTTAAACCACTGTCCATAGTAATTGATGGAGTAACATCAGAAGGTTATTTTGAACCGGTGATTTCATTACAAAAACAATAACCATTACCATGAACTATCGCACCATTACCATTCCGTATAAACAACCTGTCGACGCTATTGTCTATAGTGCTCATAATTCAAAAGGCACTGTTGTCTATAGCCATGGACTTTTTTCTTCTAAAGATGCCTATAAAATAAATCAGATCGCCCCCGTGTTATGTCAACATGGATATACTGTCATAAGCTTTAGCTATTGCTATACACGGGATTATGCATCAGGTACACCGCTTACCATAGAGCTCCCTGCCTGTGCTCATGAGCTCAATGCCGTACTGGAATATGCAGCCAATCATTATAATGCAAATCTTCATATTGTAGGTTCCAGTATGGGAGGTGTAATAGCATTGTACTACTGTGCCATGATGCCGTATACTGTTTCAATAAAAAGTGTCAGCATCATTGCAACACCCGTCCATTTGCAGCATTTAGTAACAACGCTTGCTCCGCTGGGCATCAATGGTGATAGCGTTGCTGTAGGTGAATATACCATTGCAGCATCATCCCTCAATCAGTTGAACAGCATACAACTCATACACTTACTGCCTCGTATTGATGTCCCGGTATGTATCATCCATGGCAATAATGATACTGTGGTGCCCGTTACCCATGCGTATGATATACAAAAAAACCTGTGTGTACCCCACACCATGCACATCATACCTGACGGGGATCATACCTTAACATCAACAAAGCATGTAGACCTGATATTACAGTATATACTGTCATGGCTTACGATGCATCCGTGATTTAATCTATTCTCATTTTTTACTCTTTACACAATCTCATATTACTTTTATTGTATTTTCATGATTTATAAACAAACATAAAAAATACTCCTCAATATCTGATATTTCAAATGCAAAGTTTTTGCAATGGACAAATGAGTTGTGGACTTTTAGCGGCGAAAGTAAAAAGTATATTGGACATCCTGCCCTTTCCTCTTTAGAATTGACTTATCGTTGTATACAATTATTTAACTTTGTGTATGATATATACTGTCAAATTCATAAATTTTATTGACATTTTTAGTATTGAGTGCATATGCATGAATGTACATTAACTATACTATAAGGAGGAGATAGTCATGCCTTTGAAAACACCTTCTGACTATGTTGAAAGTATCCGTAGTTTAAACCGGACCATCTATATGTTTGGACAAAGAATAGAAAACCCTGTTGATCATCCCATCATCAAGCCTTCACTGAATGCAGTAGCAATGACCTATGCTCTTGCTCAAAAGGATGAATATAAAGAGATTATGACAGCACAATCCCACATCACCGGGAATATTATCAACCGGTTTACCCATATTCATCAAAGTATTGATGATTTAGTAAAAAAAAGTAAGATGGGGAGGCTGTTAGGTTCACAAACAGGGTGTTGTTTCCAGCGCTGTGTTGGAATGGACGCACTCAATGCTCTGTCAATGACAACGTATGCAATTGATCAAACGTATACTACAAACTATTATCAACGCTTTTTACACTATTTAGAATACATACAGAATAATGATCTGGTATGCGACGGTGCCATGACCGATCCCAAAGGTGACCGCTCACTTCCGCCACACAAGCAGGATGATCCTGATGTGTATTTAAGGGTTATCAAAGAATTACAAGACGGTATAATCGTGCGGGGTGCCAAAGCGCATCAGACCGGCGCAATAAATTCGCATGAGATTATTGTCATGCCAACTATCGCCATGCGCGAAGAAGATAAAGACTGGGCTGTTGCCTTTGCAGTACCTGCTGATACGCCGGGGATTATTTATATCTATGGCAGGCAGTCGTGCGATACACGCAAGTTAGAAAAATATACCATTGATCAGGGTAATGCGCTGTTTGGTGGTCATGAAGCACTCATTGTTTTTGATGACGTTTTTGTTCCATGGGACAGGATATTCATGTATAAGGAATATGATTTTGCCGGCCATTTAGTTGAACGATTTGCTTCATATCACCGTCAGAGCTATGCATGTAAGGTTGGCGTTGGCGATGTATTGATTGGCGCAACGCAAACAATAGCTGAATACAACGGTACTGAAAAGGCATCCCATGTAAAGGACAAGATTATTGAAATGATACATCTTAATGAAACGTTATACTGCGGCTGTATTGCCTGTGCATCTGAAGGCAAGTGTGAACAGCCGGGTACCTATATGGTCAATACGTTGCTTGCCAATGTTCATAAACAGAATATTACCCGCTTCCCCTACGAGATTGCTCGTTTAGCACAGGATATAGCCGGTGGTGCACTGGTTACCCTTCCTTCAGCCGACGATCTATATCATCCTGAGGCAGGCAAATGGATTAAAAAATATTTTAAAACAAAAAACGATGTTCCAACTGAAAACCGTATAAAGCTGTTTCGCCTTATAGAAAATATAACCATGGGAACTGCAGCAGTAGGATATTTGACCGAATCAATGCATGGAGCAGGCTCACCGCAGGCTCAACGTATCATGATTGCACGCGAATCAAATGTAAAAGAAAAGCAGCAATTGGCAAAACGCCTGGCACAGATCATTGCATCAGAACAATAACAATTATTTACTACACGCTGCCTAAGGCAGCGTGTAATGTTCACTATTTATTAATTGTTATCCCATTCATCAGGATTTTAAAATCCTGAATCATCTTTTCTTCTTCAACCTTGCCTGCCTTCCCCAGGAATAATGTATAGAGCTTGGTAACTTTTTCAGATTGATCCTGTATCTTTTTTACTACCGCCGCAATCTTTGTGGTACTATTGCTTGCAAATGGTTTCATGGTGTAGGGATGCTCACCTTTGACAATACTATCCCAGTAAGTGATATAATCTTTGGGTAAACGTGTATCCGGTGCATACCAGTTTATAAGCACAAAATAGTTATCTTTTTGATCTTCACTGAGCATTACCCGACGTATTGTCCATCGGGCAGCATTATTATTTCTGATATAACCAAACGTTACACCCATTTTAACATCATTGTTTATTGCAATACTATCATTGGTAACATTGATGGTGAAATCAATGGAATTAAACTGAAGATTTTTCTTAACCTGATAGTTCAATGTTACATTACTCAAAACGCTGGGTAACATGGTATTATTGACCGATAAAAAATCATTCCAATCTTTAAGCTTTCCAAAATATGAAAGCTGTATAAAATTAAGCAGTTTAAGGGTATCATATTTCCAGAATTCAATTTCTGATGTTTCGCATACAAATACTATGACTGCCATACCCTCAGGTGTTGGCGTTGTACAACTTATGATAGCCTCATCTGAATATTCCATTACCCATATACACAGCCGCCATTTCCGCTGATAATTATCGGTATGATATTCAGTGGCTATTGGATCTCCTAATGAAAGAATACGCGTTTTAACATCTCCAAAATCACGCGTAATGCTCTGCCCTTCTAATACCAGCCTCATCCCAACCTTTGGATCATTAAGCATATCCATCATGCTTACGTCATCAGGACGGGAAATATCAATAAACAGCAACCGCTTATCAGGATTTGCTATCCGTATAACACCATTATTACGGATCTTTGTTTCTTTATACTCAATATTTGAGATAGCCCATTTGTTGTTATCCTTGCTCAAGTAATTGACCTGTAACAGGTAACTGTCGGTAAAATCAAAAAGTGGGATAAGCGATTCATCACCATTGGGAAACATACCTTTGCCTTCCTGAGCAAGAAATTGATCCATGGTATCAGTATAAAATTTTTTGAATCGCTGGTTAAATGTTTTTTTTATTTCTTTATACCCCATGGGGAGTTGCAACGTGTCATCATAATCCTTGACTATCGTTTTTTCAGGGAGCAATGTAAATCCAAAATTCATCTTTACATGAAAAACACCCCGGTTCCCCGTCTTTGACACCTCACTTACCGGCAGTGAATAGGCGATATTATCTTTACGCTGTATAACAATACCAACAACATTAGCGTCATCATCAACAAGAGGACCACCACTATTGCCAAAGTTAACATCGGATGAGCTCTTTAACAGCTTAAATCTGTTATCCTCAGGCTCAGGATATGTACCAATAAGCTCGCCCTGACGCATGACGATGCCTTCACCATATGCATTGCCAACCGCGTACACCGTATCGCCAACAACATGCTCTTCTTTTAGTTTAAGATATTTTGTAAACGTTTTGTTCTTTACCGTGAAGCGGATGAAATCCCGATGACTATCGAAAGCTAAAATTTTATCTATTTCATAAACGTTACCCTGAGTGTCCCGTATATAAAAATCCTTATAGATAAGGGAATCGGTTTTTAAATCCAGCACATGGAAAGCGGTTAAAAGCTCTGTTGGCGAAACAGCAAACGCCGTGCCAATTGAATAATATTTATCAACACGAATATTATAGGGAATCAAATGCCATGGAAGTTCTTTTTCATAGGTTAACGTGTCCTTTTCAGGCTTGTTTACTACAACCTCAAAACATGACTGACTAACAAGGCTTTTTAATTCTTTGGAAAGGGATTTGGTATGAGCGGTATTTTTCCCGGTAGCACATGCAACAAATGCAATTAAGATAAAAATCACATATTTTTTCATCTTTTTTACTCCAAAAATATATTTCATTATTTAAAATTATTTGTTTATTGGTTCTTACCTTTAATAGAGTAACTGTCAAGTGAAATTACAATGATAGCCCCATTTTATTTTCATCTGTTAAACGCTTGACTGATACTCGCTATGATAATATCATTGTATTTATTATTTACTATTCAACAATAATAATTATGACTAAAGAAAATGGCAACAAACCCTATGCGCTTATCCTTGCTGGATATGATAAACCTGACCGATCAACCATGATCAAGCGTAAAAAACAGATTATTGAAGCTTATGATGGCGATAGTATCTATATAGGGAAAAATAAATTTTTACAGCAACTGGCCGGGAAACCTGTAATCCAGTATGTTCTTGATGCTGTATACAATGCAAAAAAGAAGGGAAAACCACTGTACGATGCAATATACGTGTACAATGATGTAAAAAACTTCACCGATGTGATAGATACCAGAAAATATCATAACCTGCATGTCATGCAGATGAAACAGTCTGTAGGCGGGCACCTGAAAGATTTTTACTTTAATCACTTAGAGTATGGAAGGCGTGTTGACATCTTCTTTGGTGATACCCCCCGTATAACCTCTGAAGATGTTGAATGGATAAACAGTCAGTATGATACGATACTAGGAAAAGCAAAAGATTATCGAGGTATAACCGCACATGTAGCGTATGGCATTGTAGAATACGAAGACTTAAAGGATGATACATGGCTTAATCATCGCCTGAAGATCATTAAACGAGGACAAAACAAAGGTAAGTTGAAAAATTTTGTTGGTTTTACCACATTTGAAGCACGCGTTGGCAACTCTGCTGCGCTACTAAAACATCGAAGTCTTGATAGTGCTGTTGAATATGAAATTATTGATTTTTTTTACAGTCTTCGCAAAGCATTGGCACCAAATATTTTTTCTAAAATTATTTACTATTTATGGAAAACTAAAAATTTTATCCTTATCAGACAGATAAAGCGGCATTGCATTGAAGAAGAAAGATTTTATAAAGCTGCAATTAATGTAATAGAACGAGTATATAATTTAGATCTGTCAAAATTTGGAGGCTATATCTTTCACATTAAACACAATGCAGCACACTGGGAAAACGATATCGACGGTCCTAAAGACTTGAAAACCTTCAGAGCACATATAAAAAAATAAAGCAAAACATTTTGTTGATAGTTACCCATAAACAATTGGTGCAATAGCATCATCATTGTGTTGTAATTGTAGTTGACATTCACACAAATAAGATGTACACGTTAAGCATGAATCGGGTAATAACAATATTCAATAGCTTTGAAGAAGCCGAAAATAACGAGGTTGAATACTGGAAATCATTGGATCCAAACAAAAAGTTAACTATCTTAGAAGAAATTAGACAACGACACATGGAAATAACCGGTGAAGGTAAGCAAGGATTTCAAAGAGTTATTAAAATTATTAAACAAAAATAATATAAAGTATATCACTGCTGGTGGGTATGCTTTAGGTTATCATTCACGGCCACGGTATACTGAAGATATTGATATATGGATTGAAGCATCATACGAAAATGCAGAAAAGAACATACTTGATGTTGAAGCATTGTTTGCTACAAACCTACCCATGAACAGGGAATATATACAGCATCAATTGGCGGAATTGCACATTACGCCACATCAAAAAATAATAAACATTATTTTGCAATGACCACTTTTTGAAATGAATTTAATATCACCTTGCCGTCGCTGACGCGCTTTGCCCGTATATGAACATAGTATAGCCCAACCCCCAATTTGTTCCCTGCTTTGTTGTCGCCATTCCAGCCGCCTTCTTTAATGTTTTGACCACCCTTTCTGAATGCCTTATCCAGCAGTTTTACAACAGCCCGTCCTTTTATATCATACACCGTAATGGTTACCAATGCATCATCGGTAAGATAGTATGCAGGATAGCATAGTGGATTTTTATTCGTAATGACATTGTTTAATATGCGGGTTGGCCATGGAGTAAACTGTGGTTGCATTGCTACTGTAAATGAATACTCAAGATCATTAGGATTGCCTGGCGGAACTTCTGTATCTGAATCGCTATCTGAATATGAGGCAACCCCTGATTTAATAGTTTCAACTATAAAACGCACATCCGTTCCAAGCGTTATCAAGGGATTGGTATCGGGGATATAGCTAACCCAACCAGTAGAAGTTGTCCTGGTTGCAGCTATACGGTAATAATCTGTATTTTCAGTTAATGCTGGATTAATAACGCCACCAACAATTAAATCAACCCCCACCCCTATATCCCCTGCGGCAACAATAAGGTTAACCGCATCCGGTGAATCGGTTGTAATGTTTATTGTTACCCGTATGGCTGTTCTGCGCAACGGCCTGTTGGAAGCCAGCGTACCAAAGGTTGTATCACCCCATTCGGTAATACCATCGGTAATGGAAACTTCCAAACTTCCCGCTGTTGTTGCTATTGCAGTAGTAATCTGGTTGGCCACAGCAACCTCATAACCAAAAACATCAACGGCTGAAATCCGTATGTCGTAATCAGTTAACGATTTTAAGGAAGTGATGGTTGCACTGCCAGTTGCTCTATTGCCCAATGCTGCTACTATAGTCCTGTCAAGGAGCAGCCATGTTGCTGAGGAGTTCTCTTTATAATAAATCCTGTAACTGTCAAAATCCCCATCAATCGGATTGCTTAACGGTACCCAGTTAACAGTAATGGTAAATGCCGTGGAAGATGATCCACTAAATGGTGTAAATGGTGGGGTGTTAGCTCCTGGCGGGTCAGCATTTTCCCAGTAAACAGTCCTTGTTACAGGCTGGGGGATACGCGCTGCTACATTCTGTTCATCATCATAGGCACCCCCGCTTACCGTTATTGCCTGATAGGTAATGGTATCAGTTACCTGCGCAAGTACTGTCGGGTAGGTAATATTTGCCACTGCATTGGGCTGACCATTGGGAATTAACACATCAGTATTATTCCCTTCGCTATCCTGTATCCTTACTGTTGTATTGCCAACAACATTGGTACCTGACCATTGCATCTGTGCTGTAACCCTGACTTGAGTTCCTGGAACGTTGACACTTCGCCAGTAATTGGGAGATGCATTGACCCCTCCCCCGTTTATAATTTCAATATTGGTAATTTCAACCACATCACAATTAATGGTTAATGAATTGAATGATACCTCCGGCCCGCCAGCAGTATTGCAGGTAATCCTGACTGTCCACGTATGATTCCCCAACTGGCTGTATGGTGGGATATTATCAAGGCTGAAAAAATATTCTAATGGTACTGTCAATGTTAGCCCATCCGTTTCATCGCCATCATTGGCAACTGTCACTATTCCGTTACGACGCAACTCTGCATTAGTAATTTCTCCAGCAAGCGCATCTGCAATGAGGTGCACAGCATCTGCTGCAGCAGCGCCCGGTACATTATATGCGATAGTTCCTGTAACATTGAATGCGCTGTGCCATGGATTGATCATTGCATCAGCACTAACCCCACCCTGAGCAAAATTTAATATTCGGATTGATGCACATATTCCATACGAAACAGATTTTATATCGGTTAGTGTATTATTTGCCGGGACCGTTGTAGTAGCCGATGCTGCAACGCTTCTGTTTAATGCCCATGCTGATTCCTGAGTATCCCACTGAAAGGTTATCGTAAATGTAACAGTAAAATTGTTCCATGTGCCAGCAATTGATGATGAACACCCCGCTATCCCGGAAACTATCGTTAAGGTATGATTACCGGCTCCTGTACCAGTTATTGCGGAAACCCGCAATTGTATATTGGTGGAATTTGGTATTGTCAGTACAACCTCGGTTATCTGATTCCATGCTGTCAGATCCGGATCAACTACCTGTACCGTAAATGTATATGCTTTCCCCGCCAGATAGTAGCCATTTCCCATAGATAAAAAGGTTGGGTTGGCCGGTGTTAACACAACACTGGTGATAGTTGCATAGCTGTTAACGGTATTTAAGATTATGATTAACAACCATAGTATATAGAATCTTAGCTTTTTCATATCATATTTAAAGAAAATTAATTTGCACTTTTCCTCATAGTATCATATATTAGCTAAAAAGGTCAATATTTTTTATTTATGATATTGTATAAGCCATTACATTGGCACTATTACATGAAAAAAAATACTATTGTAATTACTACTTTATTAGCCTGCATTGTATCCTTTTCCATACAATGTTCTAATGAAGCTCCTAGTGTATCCCCTGCCCCTCCCGTCGGCTCGGGGAGTACCGGTATTGGTATATATGCTCCTGATTTTTTGGGCTCATACCCTGAAAATGGCGATACCTCCATCCCGGTAGATACTTCCATTGTCCTTGTTTTTTCAGAACCTGTTGATCTGGGTACGATAGTTCCTGGTAATGTTGACATTTCAGGAGGTGTTACCTATAGTGCATCAGCTTCGTCCGATGGCAGAACAATTATTTTAACTATTACATCAGGCAATCTTTCAGCCAATACATTATATACCGTTGACATAGATACAGGTATCCTTGATCAGGATACTCCTCAGCGCAATCTCATCACCAGTTATAGCTTTACCTTCACCACATCTGCAGATACGTCCACTTTTGAACATCCACGTGTTATTGCCTCTTCACGCTATCCAGCGGCAGGAGCTAACAATGTAAGTATAAATCAAAGTTTTGTGGATGTAACATTTACCAAGCCTATTGATGATACCACCGTAATTGAAAATGCCAGTTTTGATATAACACCCGGTTCAGGAACAGGTGTTATCTTTTCACCGGACTGGCAAACGTTCAGATTAAACCTTTCAACACCACTCACTTATGGGACAGTACACACTGTCAATTTAACCGCTGCAATTGAAGATCTATTCAGCAATCCATTGGTCCTTGACGGCAATCATACCTGGACATTTACCACTGAACTTCCACCTGCAAGCGGTGCATTGGCCATAAGCAATGTGTGGGTAATGAATATCACCGATACATCAGCAATCATTTACTGGACAACAAGCACTCCACAGGCTGCAGTAAATGTAGATTATGGATTAACCTCGGGGTATGGTTCGTCAGCCGCAGAACCTGCAGGTACCGGCACTGTTCATCAGGTAACTGTTTCAAGTTTAACAAAAGCTACAAAATATTATTTTAGAATCCAGTATCCTGGGCCAGTAACATCAACAGGCAGTTTCATCACTGCGGATGATACAGTAACCTCTGATGATGAACCAATAACCAATACTTTAGGAGATAAATCACTGGCAACTATCGCCCAGAATCAGATTTTAAATAATCAGGATGGCTCATCATTTATTGCATGGAAAGACCCTGCTGGTTCTATATATGCTTCATTTATTGACAATGACGTTACACCAACAAAACAGTGGGGCGTAACGGGTAGTGCAGTAGATTCAAACAATATGAGTGTACTTAACCTGTTTCCAGATTTTTTAGGCTATTGTTTCGTTGCATTGGGAGATGGAACAAATGTATATCTTAAACGGATTTATAACAGCGCAGGTGTCTTGACATTTGATGTAACCTTTGGCTTAGATGCTGGAGCAACTGGATTAACTATTTCCACCGGCACCAACCCTTCTGTAACCATGCTATGGGGCGATCAGCCAGCAAATAATGTCAGCGCTGGTTTTGTAGCAAAAGTGGTGCCCGTTGGCGCCGTGCCAAATACAACTGAAATGAACACCCTCTGGGCTAACTATTTTTTTGATTATGACGTTGATTTAAGCGTGGCTGCAACAGGTAACCATGTAATCGACGGATCATATAATCACACTACAATTAACAAAACAGGTCAAAATTACCGCCATGTAATTGGAACTGATTCAAGCGTAATAGCTGCAACTGAAAACTACTGGATTGCTGACCATACTGTCACTACCAATTTTACCGCTACAAATCAT
>JAKPOE010000414.1 GCA_029548025.1 Spirochaetota bacterium | reverse complement strand
GTTTAAAGAGATTATTACTATTGCTGAACAAAAGAAGGTTTCATGCATAATAATGGGGTCGCATGGCAAAAGCAATATTGAAGAGATGCTATTGGGATCTGTCACTGAAAAAGTGGTAAGAAAGTCGACGATGCCCTGTCTAGTTGTTAAAAGTCATCAAAGGTTCTCTTCCTGATAATCATAGAAATCATCAGGGATATCTTCCATATCATTATCATTTTCATCTTCGTCATCCTCAAAAATGTCATCATCAGAAGGATTATCTAAAGATTTTGGGTCTTTAGTAGCATCTGATTGTGCTTTTTCATCCTGGGCATTTGAGTCATCGTTTATCTTTACAAAAAAATGTGGATCAATCATTGTATGGTTTTGATAGTGTTCATTGCTGTGGATTGGGATAAGCATGTATAATACTATAAACAACACAATGGATGTAATAAATGAAGGTTTCATAAAACATGCCTCTGAAAATAAGATTATATGCCCATGTTATTCTTAATCAGGATTCACGATGACAAACGGTAAATATTTTCGTTCCTGCTGGTAGTTATAAACCGGCCATCATGAACTATTACAAAAATGGCAATAACACCTCTGTTATTCCGGGCTTGACACGGGATCCAGATATATAACGTTAGATCCTGAAATGAATTCTGGATGACATTCCACCGTAATATCATCCCGGACTTGATCCGGTATCTGGCTTTTTGGCTTTAGATTCTTATGGTATACTGTTACTCCTGACGGTGTTTGAATGATTAATGTTGATACATTTATGCCATAATGTAGTGGTAATTGCAATAATTTTTTTCACATTGTAGCATCATATTATGCTCAACATGCCTGTAACATGTATGTAAAATATATATTGACATTGATACATATATATATTTTTCAAGAGATATATCAGACATGGTAGGAGATAATAATATTTCGCTATGGATGCAATCATTGCCTTTTTCAGTTCTTTGTTTCATCAGTATGGTACCTTAGTATTAATATTTACTGCCAGAATATTTGATGTGTCAATTGGAACAGTGCGAATAATTTTGGTTGCTCGAGGATACCGGTCTATAGCACCAGTGCTGGGATTTTTTGAGGTTCTTATCTGGCTTTTTGCGATTAATTCTGCACTTCAACATTTTAATGGGATTATAAGTTATATAGTTTATGCATTAGGTTTTGCCACAGGAAATTATGTTGGGATGTTATTAGAGGAAAAAATAGCCATTGGGTACCAATCAGTCCGAGTTATTACCAGCAAGGTCGTTTCTGCACTTCCTCTGGTATTGAGGCAGGAGGGTTTTGGAGTAAGTCAAATTGATGGTGTTGGCATGAAAGGGCCTATAACGATGTTGTTTACCGTCATACCAAAAAGAGATGTGAAAAGAGTGGTTGAAATAGTTCAAATGTTAGAACCCAATGCATTCATCACCATAGAAGATGTTAAACAGCAATTGAGTGGTTTTACTATTCATAATGGATTTGTATCAAAGTTTGCTTCATT
>JAKPOE010000412.1 GCA_029548025.1 Spirochaetota bacterium | reverse complement strand
GAACATAACGCACCGCTATGGATACGACAGTCTGTATCGCCTGACGCAGGCAGATGGCTTTATCAAAGAGAATGGGAACACCGTGAATAGCTACACCAGCACACTGCAGTACAGCAGCATCGGTACCATAGTACAAAAGTTGCAGACGGTGAAAATAGCCGGCGAGAATGACCCCAGCTTAACCTATAGCTATAATTACAGCTATGCACCCACCAAACCGCATGCAGTGGCAGGCATCAACGATAACCTGACCTATCGCTACGACGCTAATGGCAACATGACAGCGGTCTACGACACAGCAAAACAGTTTAACCGCATCCTGTACTGGGATGATGACAATAGACTCACAAAGACCGTGGACACCACCAGCGGAGCAAGTATAACAACACAGTACAATTACGATGCAAAAGGTATGCGCATTATCAAGGATGGGCCGTATGGTAAATCAATTTACATAGATACCGGCTATGTGGAAAGCGGAGCATCACAAACAACAGCACCGATAGTGAGCAACCATATCTTTGTCGGCAACACACGGGTGGCAAGTGTGGTAAAACATACCGAAGAAAAGCAACCATCAACCTATTTTTACGCCAGTGACCATCTTGGCTCAAGCAGTGTGCTCACCACCCAGCAGGGAAGCTACCACGAGCGTATTGAGTATCTGCCCTACGGCGAAACATGGGTAGAGGATAAGGCAGTCAGTGATGGCTATACAACGCCGTATAAATTCACCGGCAAGGAATTGGATGCGGAGACTGGCTTGTACTACTTCGGTGCACGGTACTACGATGCACGGGTAAGTAGATGGATATCGGCAGATCCGGCGCTTGCGGAAGGGAAGTATTTTCCGAAACCTAACGATTACGACACAGAACATGATTTTTACTGGTACCTGCAGCAGGATGGCAGTAAAAAGCTACCGGGATTGGGTGGTGTATTTAATGCAGTGAATATGGATGTGTATCACTACGCTGGGGATAATCCGGTGAAACTGGTGGACCCGGATGGAGAATATGCCATTATTGATGATATTATTTTTGCAGGTGGAGGTGCATTAATTGGATTGGGGAGTCAGGCTATAGGCGATATGATGTGTGGTAATCTTAGTGGATGGGAAGATTACACTGCTTCTGGGCTAGGAGGAGCAGCAGCCGGATGGTCATTATTATATATAGGACCAGTTGGGGCAGGAGCAATTGGAGGAGCTACAACAAATATTGCACGACAAGGTATTAAAATAGCAACAGGAAAACAAAAAGAAGTAGATGTTGCTGGATTTGTTACAGAGACTGCAACTGGAGCAGTACTAGGAAAAATACCTGGCCAAAAAGTTGCTGGTATTACAAAGGGAAAAGGTTCCTTAAATTCAATTTTTAAGCAAATGACAACCAAATTAAAAGAAGGTACAATAAGTTCTCTGAAACCTAAAACAGCATTAAAAATGTTTAAAGGCAGAGCTAAGGATACAGCTTTTTTAGAAAGTAATTATATAAATTCAATGATAAACGTTTTCAAAGAATTTTTACCAAAAAACGAGGATAAGAACAAAAAATGACCATTAAAATTAATAATAATGATAATAAAATTAATAATAATGATAATAACTCAATATTAAAGGTTAATTATTCTTTAAGTTCTATGATTATTGCAGAAATTTTCGTGTTTATTTTGTTAGGTATTTACCTTTTGGCTATTTATAAAAATCCTAATGAAGATAGCTGTGTTATAGTTTTTTTTGCTATTTTATTTTTTGGAATATTTGTCTTTATCTGGTTTAGATCATTTAAAATAGTTATAAAAAATGGTGTCCTGAAATATTCACTTTTGTTGGGCAAAAGAAAAGAGATTCCACTCGAGGAGATCGAAGAAGCCTATATAGAGATCGGCGTGAATAGCAAGGAAGATGTGTATAAAGCTTTTATGCGTCTTGTTATTAGGCCAAAAAAATATTCTAATATTAAAGAATTTTATATAAACCTTAAACCTTTTGAACGTGAAGGTATAAGTAAGCTTTTAAAAATTTTACCTATGAGAAAAGGTAAGGGTTGCAGACGATTAGATATTATAAAAAATAATAAAGAAAAATGAAAGTCTTAAGTGTTAGCAGCCAAAATCTCATCATACATTTCCCCAAATTTTCACCGCAGAGAAAAGCACTTTCTTATGACAATTCACGCGCACTGTCGGAAAAATTTTTCCTATGCCATCATAGATACGATGCAGCAGAAAACAATCTTCCCAAAAGAAAAGCCCCATGCCCTCAGCCCCATGGCCTGGCGGGCTATGAGAAAAAACGCCTGCAGGGACGCCCGGCGCATTGGGATGCGGGTGCATGATAGGGCAGCCTGCCGCAGACAACACTACACGACATCGTTGTCAAGGCGGGCGAGGAAGCCCGTTGTGCGCCCGCCGTGGAACGGATATATCCAGAAGGCGCTTTTCTTTGATACTTTCTTTTGTTGCCTCACAAAAGAAAGTATGAGAAGTTATCAAGGCTTTTTACACAATTCCCACCTTTTATAAAGGGGGGAACACAAGGGAAAAATGAAAAAGTAGCGGAGGCACGGATGCCGTAGCGCTCTACGGCTCGTGCGAGGACATAGACAGGATGTCTTCCGCAGCACGATGGCAAAGTTATATTATTATACAGAAAATAAGGCTCACCGCCGTTTGAGGTGCGCTTTGGGGGTTGGTAAGGGGGTATTTAGCGCATAAATATCCCCTTACGAAATGATTAAACTTTTGTCGCCCCACAAAAGAAAGTATGAATAGTTATCAAGGCTCTTTACACCATTCCCACCT
The DNA here is from genome assembly GCA_029548025.1 of Spirochaetota bacterium. Next base: position 15,472 of record JAKPOE010000412.1, on the reverse strand, counting down.
TTTATAAAGGGGGGAACACAAGGGGGGTTATGTCATCCGTCATTCTGAACGAAGTGAAGAATCTCGCTGTTTGATGAACAAATAGATTCTTCAGTCGCTGGCGCTTTCTCAGAATGACAATGGTGCGTAGACGTTGCCCATGGCCAGCTTATAACGTATTGAAATAAGAAAATAAAAAAGTGTTGATTTTATAGCTTGTTTTACCATGAGTAAATTCATTTTATAATAATAAACTCATCGACAATACTATGAATGATACAAAATTATGGATGGCACTGTCTCGTGTTCAAGGCGTGGGTATTGTGGCGCTGAAACAAATTTATACTGCATTGTCCAATCTCAATATTTCTCTGTATGATATCGTAGAACTATCGCCAAAAACGATGGCTTTTGAAACAGGACTTCCCATTGAATTATGCCAGCTTGTTGCCAATGTATCATCAACTATCGGCACAGCACAAAAAGAATACGAGCAATTGCTTGATAACACTATTGAACCCATTTTATTTTTTGATGTACGCTACCCGCAGCGTTTGTTGCGTTCAATGGAATATCCTCCTGCCATACTGTATATGTATGGGAATTACGATGTAATCACATCAAAACAGATAGCAATACTATCCGACCACACTGCAAGCGAGCGTGGTCACTACATTGCCTACCAGGCAGCACACATTGCAGCACAACATTCCATCACGGTAACCAGTGGCATGGCAAAAGGTCCGCAAAGCATGGCACACCGCGGTGCAATTGAAGGCGGCGGCAACACCATCGCTGTGCTTCCCATGGGATTGCTTCATCTGTCAATCCCGCAGATATTACAGGACTGTGTGGACCTTTCCCGCTGGCTATTCATATCGCCATTTGAACCAGCTCAGGAATATGCCATTCACCATTCGTATAAGCGCAATAGCCTCATTGCTGCCATGGCCAATGCCCTGATAATCATTGAAACCACACCAGACGGCGGTAGTTTTGAGGCAGCAAAAAGCGCACATAACTATAAAACCCCGTTGTTTGTTGTTGAATATGCTGAGTACCCCGCTACCGCATCGGGCAACCCCGGTATCATCAAAGAATACAATGCCACACCGCTTAAAGGGAGAATGCAAAACGGCACCCTGCTACCCAACATGGATATGTGCATTGCAAAGGCTCGCTATGGCGATAGTCACTCATAATTTAATTATAAGCATCATATAACCGATACTGATTATAGTGTTACCGTATAATAGCTGCTTATATGATAGCAAATTGTGATTGATTTATTCACAAGTTGATGATTGCATTGAGCTATCGCACCACCATTACTGTAAACAATAAACAGGGGTATTATAAATGAAATATTATGAATCGTTAGAAAAATTTAAGACATACAACATTGTTTTATTATGCGGGCTTTATGGTGCAGGTAAAACTGAATTTGCCAGCACCTATTTTAAGGGTTCGGGGCTATACCGCGTGTCACGCCTTGAGCTGCGCAAGCTAATGTACGAGATGACTCATTTTGGTGAAAGCTGGGAGGCTGAAAAATTTAATGAAGAAGATGATGTGCTGGCAAAACATGTAGAAAGAAAGGTTGTAGAACATTTTTTGCAGATTAAACGCAATGTACTTATCATCAACACCTTTATGACAAAGAAATCCCGTCAGCGTTTTGTAAACATAGCAAAAGAAACTAAAAAGACCATCGGAGCAATATTTTTAGACACTCCTCTTGATGTATGTATTGCACAGAGCAAGCGTTTGAATACAGCAATTCCTGAAAATGTCATCCGACAACTGCACAGCAGAAAGGAACTGCCAACAAAATTGGAAGGGTATAACGACGTTTTAATAATCAATGATTTTTCATTATCATCCAATGGATAACAAGATACTCTGAAATGTTAGCTGTTAAATGTTAGATGTAAATCTTTATTGTTTGATGTATAAAAATATCTTTTCATGGAAACAGGTAGCTCTTTTGTTAATACTGCACGGTAGTGAAAAATTTTATGACTGATTTAGAATATTTAATTAACATAATGGATAATGTAGAGGACCCTGATGGTGACCATGAACCAGGTTATATAAGGCAATGGCCTATGATACGTGATGATTTAGAAAACACCGATATAGTAAAGGAGCAGGATATACGCTATATTACAAATGGTGCATTCTTTGCGGAATGGGTGAATGAAGAATATATGTACGTAGAAAATCACGAAGAATGGTACTGGCACATTGCAGAGATTGTAAAGGGTGCATATCCGCTGGAAAAGCTGCCCATGCATGTACGTGATAGTGCTTATAAACTGTATTATAAGTAGATTGTAAAAAGATTACACTTTATTCCCACCATTATGCTATGATTTTCATATCATTGCAAAGAATATTGGCTTAATAGTGATAGCAATTGTTTCTATATTTTTAGCACACTCATAGTGATTTGATGAAAAATTATCATGAATAAGTATACATTCAATCAATGACTGGAAATAGAATTGAATTTTGCTGATGCCAAAATTAGCAAATAGTAGAAATTTTATAATACCTTTAGACTTAAAATGGAATAGAGAATTAGTTGATAATCTACAATAGTAGAAATTTTATAATACCTTTAGACATTATTTTTGACAATCCCAAACATCTTATCTACAATAGTAGAAATTTTATAATACCTTTAGACTTTGTATGATGGCAATTGATACGATACAGATCTACAATAGTAGAAATTTTATAATACCTTTAGACGTTTTGTATGATACGTAAACCTGACATATCTACAATAGTAGAAATTTTATAATACCTTTAGACAAAATGCTAAAAAACAAAATGATTATTATCTACAATAGTAGAAATTTTATAATACCTTTAGACAATTATTAACCACAAAAATAATCTAAATCTACAATAGTAGAAATTTTATAATACCTTTAGACGGGTAGTAACTTCCCATGAGCATCTAATCTACAATAGTAGAAATTTTATAATACCTTTAGACCTTATGCTGGTATGACTTTGTAATACGCGATCTACAATAGTAGAAATTTTATAATACCTTTAGACCTCATCTCGTATCATGTCACGATGAAATCTACAATAGTAGAAATTTTATAATACCTTTAGACCTTTGATATTACGCTAAACGAAATTATAATCTACAATAGTAGAAATTTTATAATACCTTTAGACCCACAATGCTGTACTGTGCACACTGCGATATCTACAATAGTAGAAATTTTATAATACCTTTAGACCCACAATGCTGTACTGTGCACACTGCGATATCTACAATAGTAGAAATTTTATAATACCTTTAGACGTTGTTGCAAACAACAAGAAAATTATGATCTACAATAGTAGAAATTTTATAATACCTTTAGACTATAATGAAAATGTCAAGCATTTAATATCTACAATAGTAGAAATTTTATAATACCTTTAGACCAAAAATCGAAAATCTGGAAATCGAAAATCTACAATAGTAGAAATTTTATAATACCTTTAGACCTGGAAATTATATGATGCTTATATTTCAATCTACAATAGTAGAAATTTTATAATACCTTTAGACTTGAAGAAGGATCTGCTACAGCAGGTATATCTACAATAGTAGAAATTTTATAATACCTTTAGACCGATATTGGAAAGTTCTGAAGATATCAATCTACAATAGTAGAAATTTTATAATACCTTTAGACATCCTTTCTTCAAGCTTAAGTTTTTCAATCTACAATAGTAGAAATTTTATAATACCTTTAGACCGATTAGGAAATGAAGAAGGAGTTATAGATCTACAATAGTAGAAATTTTATAATACCTTTAGACTTCCAAGAAAGGAAAGAGTTTACTATATCTACAATAGTAGAAATTTTATAATACCTTTAGACTTTACAAAAATAATATACTTCGTCAATATATCTACAATAGTAGAAATTTTATAATACCTTTAGACCTCTTTAGTTAACCACTTAATCACAAACATCTACAATAGTAGAAATTTTATAATACCTTTAGACATGAAGCAACTGAATTATTATTAACATATCTACAATAGTAGAAATTTTATAATACCTTTAGACACTATTGTTCTCTATTATCTCCTTCTCTAATCTACAATAGTAGAAATTTTATAATACCTTTAGACAGGTAATTTGCTCTTTTGTCAACTATTTTATCATTACAAGCCTTTTTGGGGTAAAAATTGTGTACTTTGTGCACAAAATGAGCTGATTTTTACAACTTTTATATCAAAAATTATCGCTTCATGAGCAATTATTCCATTAAGACGGGGGTTTGCAATCATACAATGAGTATGTCGCTTTCCCTGTTTTTTGCATATCCATACCTGGTTATGGTACATTTTTCGCTGAGATGAAATATCAAAATACTATCGCTTTGCGTAAATTTTTTTTCAAAATACTGCTTAATCTCGGTTTCAATATTTTTTAGCACGCGTTCACTGTTTTTTATTTCAAAAACTGAGTACTGTATCCTTTCCCCATATTTTTCCAAAAACTTTGAAAATTTAGTTCGCAACTTTGTATTGCTTATGTCATACGAAACAAGTAGCATTGTTATTTTATTCCTTTATCAAAAATTCAGGATAATCCTTTATTGGCTTTTCTTTCATAAAAGCTCTATAGTATTTTTGAACATACACAAACATATCCTTTTTATACTTCATGATCTCCTGTAATAGCCAGCCGGTATATTCTTTGTTTTTATCATGGTTTAAAAAATATTGCCCCCTGCTTTCAGTAAAATCAGCAGCTTTGATTTGTCCCAGGTTATACGCATTTTTAATTTTTTTATCGATAATACATCTAAATGGCTCTACCATGTCACATACCAGTGATTTTCGTTGATAAAAATTTCTGTGATATACACCTCTATAAACATCAAAGCCATAGAGGTTGAGCATTGCATCCATGATATTAAACAAAAATGTGTAGCCAATATCTAACAGTGTATTTGTTGTATCAATTTTGGTACGCGGTTTTCTTCCATTCCATGCAATATTGGTAAACCACTCCTTAAAAAATAATTTAGTGGTAATGCCTTCAATCCCCAAAATCATTTTTAAATCTAATGGCTCTACTGTATGGTGTAAATACACATCTAAATTGGCAATGGAGCTTTTTTGTTCTTCTTCTTTATCGCGTATACTTTTTAATAATGCTATCTGGTTTTTTATTTTATTTGTTACTATGTGCCATGCAATATCCAGATTATTATAACTGTATTGTTTTTCGCGTAGTAAAAAATTACCTTCCGCACACGAATTCCACACACCGGTAATTTTAAAACTATATGAAAACAAATAGATTGAAAACCCAAATTTTTTACTGCGCTGAAGAATACCAGATGTAATAGTTGTATGCCCAACAATCCATAGCGAAAACAGTCTATAGCACGAGTGCTGCAAAATGGTTTTCCCTTTTTTATCCTTTATAACCACATTATCATTTTTAAATGAAACCGTTTGCCCTTCTGTTGTAAAGCATACAATAATACTTTTTTCTTCAAAATCTGGTAAACTTAACATAAGCAGTAATCACATAAATGAGAATATATACAGCGTTTACATTTTTCAATGTTTGCGTTAAATCCGGTATCATGTAAGTCAAAGGAATTTACATCATCTATAAGCTTTTCAAATTTGTTGAGCATTGCATCATCATCTTCGGGCAATGGTATGGGATAATTTTTATTGTGCGTTTTATCATGAATTACAATCTTTTTTACCTCATAGCCCATTTCGCGTAATGCAAATGTTTGTGCATATACCTGAAAAACATAACCATCATAAATTGTTACCACTTTATTTTTTCGTTCAACAAGTTTACAAGCTTTTACATCAAATATATCTATTTTGCCTGCTACATTATATTTTTCAGAATATACATCAATGCCAATGAGTACATCTTTTTGTGTAGAATAATATTTTTTTTCTATGGATTGGTGGGCTGCTTTCCCTTCAATTTGAACCTCAGTATGATACATATCCTGCTCCATGCCACCATGAACCTGATGAAAGTATATGGAGCGTGGGCAGAATATGAAATCATTCAGCATCGAAATGGGAATATATGGTTCCATATATTCATTTTCGATTAATTATTTTGATTTATTTAATGTGTTCTTTGCAATTAAATAGTTAAACCACTCATTATTTGAAATAAAATAATCTATCCTCCCTTTTATATCTTTATTGCTTTTCATCCTTTCAACAAGCATAAGCCCTTTCAATGCTATGGCATACGCACCATTGGCATCGGCGTCAACAGGTAATGATGCATCACCATCAAGCGTGCAGAAAAATTTTCCATAATTATTTTTTACTGGAGAAACAATATAATCTTTTTCTTCATTCCCATGTTTACCATTGTTATATCGCATGGCTAATAGTATGTTCAACTGCTCGCCCAGACCCTTTAATAGTTTAGTATTTTTACCGGTTACTATCGCTTCCTTTAAGTCAGCCCCTGCTTGATAATCAATACCAGCCTCGTCAAAAAGCTGCTTTAAGCTTTGGGTTACATTAACTGGTTTATACTCAAAATAACCGCTTTTATTTTTAAACTTTTTATAGCGCTCATGATGAGTAGAGCATAGTACCCATGTAGTATCTTTTAAATTGTTATACTCGTGCATTTTGCTGCTTTTTACATTTTTTTGCAATGACGGTTCAGAAACAAAATTTTTGTAGGTGCAATGAAATTCAAAATAATCCTGCTCATTATTATAAACAATTGCATTAAACCTGTTAAAAAAACTGTGCGCGCTGTTCAATGTTGAAACATCTACCCTTAAAAAGTTGTAAAAACCAGTTGTTGGATCAATCTTGCTTGTATACACTGCAGGAACATAAAAAATCATGCCACACTGTTTACCAAGTTTTTTAAACGATTCCAATGACGATGCAAGTTGATATGCTTTTAAGCTTCCACCTGGCTGTGTAGCCTGCCTGTCCTTCAACACAAGGTAATTTAATTTATCTATCATCATTTTTTCAAATTTTTGATATACCTGTTTTTCCACTTTAAACCTTCCACGCTTAAAACCGGTATTCAAATCCTCCATCACCAGGATTGCTTTATATTCAACCATAAGTTTTGCAATCTGATGAACAACCTGTGACAGGTATCCTTCTTTAAGCTCTTTAATATTTTCTATGACATCCCAATTTTTTCTTGCTTCTTCTCTTTTCTTTTCTTTTTCATCTAATTTTGCATGGTAATCTATTGTTGTGTTAAAATTTTCATTTTTAATGGTATTGAGCGATAGTTGTTTTATTATTTTGCCTGTTGCATCTATGAGCGACAGATACAGTAAATTTCTTTCACCCCGGTCAATACCAATAATATGATAATCTTCACTAGTAGATGCAATATATTGCTGAACCCTTTGATTTATATTAGGTTCCCCTTTTGATAAAAAGTTCATGGTAATGGGAACGTGGAAAAGAAATTTGTCTTCGGCATAGCGTTTATCTTTAATAATAGGGTACTTAAATTTATCCTTTAACTCATTGACATGATGACCTTTTTGTAGTATTTCTTCTGGATACTCTATGGATTTCTTCCGGTAAAAAACTTCGGCTTCACCATTAAGCTTATACACAACATTGTTTAAATTATCATGGGAAAAAATATTTTTCCAGTAAATGGTATGCAGGTTAGGCTTACCCTTGCTATAGGGTGAAAAGTCCTTATTGTAAATCTTGAAAAGAAATAATTTTCCTTCATCTACCAGCAATAGTATATATTCCCAATCAATCTTATCAAAACTAATTTTATAGCCCTGTCTTTCAACATCTTTATAAAACTGGCTTATATCGGCATAATCGTTTGTGTTTTTAAATTTAAACTGGAATACACTCCAATCTTCAGTTTTTGCAATGGATTCTTTATAAAAATTAATAAGTTTGTGCAAACTATTTTTATTAAAGGTATCTCCCTTTTTAAATTCCTTATTATTATACAAACGGATGATTTCCTGTGAAGGTTTGTAAAACTGTACACCTTTTTTTGAAAAAAATACTTTAGGCAACATTTTATTGGGGCCAGGCAGCAATTTATAGTTCATCTTTTCACAATAGTCAGTGGTAGTAAGTCCGGGGATACTATCAAATATATCATTGTATTTTTTGTTCATAATGCCAAGATAATAATTATTACCCTTCCTTAGTATAACACCAAGATTGGCTCGTTCCTTGTTTTTATCCCATCCATCAAGAAGAGTTGATTTTTCAAAGGTCAATTTAAACTTTTCAACGGAATATGGTTTGCGTGTCATATAGTTGCGTACTTTATTATACAGTGTAGTAAGTGGTAACAATGTGTCATGGTACATCTCAAGCTCATTGTAAAAATCATAATCTTTATCATCAACAGGGCTTGCTATATACATAAGGTTTAAAAACCATTGCAGGTATTTTACCGAATCAAGAAAGCCCTTTATTGTAGCTACCTTTTCCTTTTCCTGATGAAGATTGTTTTTGTTGTTGCGGTCTTCCTGCAATATGGTTTCAATACTTTTATACCGGGTTTGTATATTTTCAATTAAATCAATACTGGTTGTTTTACCATCAATTTCTTCTTTAAATTTCATGTCCTTGAAGTAAGCTATAAATCCATTTTCATCAATATCCTGTGCTTCCTCCACCAGTGATTTATATGTTGTTAATGCATCTTTTAATGCTTTCCACGAAAAGGTTTTGCTTTCCAGATAGTTATTATTATTGCCATTATCCTTTTGTTCATACGCTTCATAGTGTATCTGTAATGCATCCCGCAGTATATTCCATTCGCCATACACCTGATGTGAAAGGGTAGCAAGGTTTTTTCTTTCTATATGCAAACCATCAAGCCTGTTATCGTTATAGGTATCAATACTGTTACAAAATGCCTGTACCGTTTGCAAAAGGTTGTATGCCTTGCCATTGACATTATTTTTTGCATAAAAAATACAATCATTACAAAAAGAACCTATTGCCTGCAAAACATCATTATCTTTTTCAAAAGCAGAAATGGTAAATGATGTGGAATACTCTTCACTTAAAATTTGCTTATACAGTGGTTTTAATAATGGCAGCATAGTATCCTTATTTTTCTGATTAAAAAGATTTATAATTTCATTTAAGCCCTGAACCTTTTCGCCATTTTCTTTAGTTTTACCACCAAGGATGGTGTTATAATAGGTAATTCCAGCCTGCGATAGTGTATTTTGAAAATAGTTCAGCGTAAATATGGTTTCAAGCTTATTCTTTTCCAATACTGGTTTAAGTTCTGTTGCTATCTCGTTAAGCGTTTTACTATCAACTGTGTGTTGTATCTTTTCAAACCTTGCTTTATTTTCTAAAAAACGCGGAAGGTTTTCATTGATTACTCTATAGGCAATGGCAGTAGATTCTTCATCAGCGGAATACATGTTTTTACGATTTTCATGGAAACCTGTAAAATAGGTAGCAAATCGTTTAAAAGCTTCTATAGCATCTTTTTCAATATCATCACAGGCTGTTGATATAAATTCTTTGTCTTTAAATATTTTTGCATCAAATAGTATACCGTACCGTTGCTGTACCTTTGCAAACCTTGCATCACCTTCTACTTTACCTTCTAAAAAAGAAACAACCCTTTTGCGCAAATCAGATTGTATTTTTACAAATTCATTTTTTTCATTTTCATTTTTGTTCTTTTTCCAATATAATTCCTCAAATCGCTTTAACATAGCAGTATCCTTTGAAAAATCTGCTAAAGAAAGTGCTTCATCAATGTGTTTCCTGTGAAAACGATCAATAATCTTTTTAACAATCTGATACTTTTGCTCAAGCGCTTCATCATGCTCAATAATCCCGTTTTTTTGAATATGCTCCCGTGTTTTTCCTATTGGTTGCAGTTCAAACCGTAGTGTTTTCTGTATTGCATAATGATTGATAAAATTATCGTACTGTTGCATGTTACTCATTGTTATTCCTCCAAAAATAAAATGATGCACAATATCATTTCATCACCCCTGACCGGGTTTGAATAATAATCATTATCCGCTAATACCCCTTCTCCGGGGTTTTAGCATTCATTAGTTGTAGCACGCAGTGCTTGCATAAAGCAACTTATTTTAATAAAAAATCCATATTCATTGTTAATATACATAACTACTGTGACATATAATGTCCCTCCAGTAACTATTTTTATACTGCATTTATTAGCATTTATGTTGTAATACAAAGCAAAGCTTATCAATCCCTTAATTATCGTAAGCATTGTGTATTTTTCAATCGTTCCATGTATCATTAAAATCCGGCACATACCCTGGCGCTGGCTTTCCAAACAGCACCATGCATATACTGTCTATTAAGCGTATCTGATACTCAAGCTTTGCTGCGTCTATCATGGGAGGGTTATATCTCATGGACATGAGATATTCCATGCTGTATGATTTCATAAGTTCATGAAATTCATGCATAGCCAGTATCTGTTTTTGTACTGTGTACTTATACAGTGCCATACAATCAAAAATGTTACCGGCATTCCCGGCAACACTAATCAATACTTGAATACTATCAAATATATAATCTTCATTATAGTCGCTGGCTAACCCAACCGCAAGCCTGTGTAAAACATCAAGGTTGCTGTCAGTGTTATATAATCGTATGGCTACACGCGCAGCAATATACCTGTTATAATACATGGCAGGTATAGCATCCAGCGGGATATTGCTCTTCGTCAAAAAAAGTTTATGCACATACGAGCGCATGCACATTGCACTGTAACAATCAACCGTTGTGTTATGCACATTAATGGCAACGCATGGTATGGCGCTGGCCAGCCTTTCAATAAGCTGTTCCACCTGATGGCTGGTAAAACCATGCCGGGGTATGTAGCCCTCAATTTTTTTTCTAAGCGATAGTTCCGGATAAACAATCAAATCCATCATGCCATACTCATCATCATTGAGGTAATCCATGATTGCATGTTGGTCAACACCCAATGTTGATTCAGCATAATGGATGGTAGCATCGTCCACAACAAAAGGCTTTGCAAAACGCTCTGCAATGATAGCAAGTATCTCTTCAATACTGGATGCAGTCATGATAGCATAACCATAACAACAAATTTTAAATTCCATGCACATATGAAATAATTTTCAGCATATACTTAACCCCAGATTAGCCATAGTCAAGCTTTTCACTTTTTTTTATGCGTATTCCACACAACTATCAATAATACAGAATATACATTTTTTAAATAATCATCCGATAATGACCTGTTACCTATATTTACCGGCCTATGCAATTGTTCATGTTAGTCAGCGATTTTTACATACTTTTTGTGCTTGACAAATGAACGTTGTTCACAACAATAAACACTGTTTATTGTATTTACATACGGAGGGAATTTATGGCACTGAACAACACCTACAGCTTTGATGAATTTTTAAACTGGCGAAACAATGTTAACTTTTATGCCGACGACCCCTTTCTTCAAAAGGTAGCCATGCATTTTGCGGGAAATGATTTTCCACAGCTTGATGCAGAAGCTCGCAGGTTGTCAAAATTAGCATCGTTTAGCTGGCGTGATATATCTGATGACATAGCATGGCCACATAACAGAATATTTATGCAACACTATGATGGACACAACCACCGTATTGACAGGATAGTACGCCCTAAAGCTTTAGAAGAGATGGAAAAGCAGGTGTTTTCACAGGGTTTGTTTTCAAGCAAAACATCCCCATGGGAACGCTTAATAAAAATGATATTGATTTATGAAAATGGGGAGGCCGGTATTGCCTGCCCGCTTGTATGCACTGAAGGTCTGGTGGCTTTACTTGAAAGATACCATGATCATCCTGAACTGGAAAAAATTTTACAACACTGCAAAGAAGGCATGGATGGCAATTTTGCAATTGGCGCACAATACCTGTCCGAGATTCATGGGGGATCGGATGTTGCTGCAAATGATTTAGAGGCTGTTGAAGAAGGTGACCACTGGAGGCTTTATGGCAAAAAGTTTTTCTGTTCTGCAACGCATGCTGATTATGTTGTCATCACTGCACGCCCAAAGGGGTCAGAGCATGTTGGGTTGTTTGTTATGCCATCGTGGCTTGATAAACAAAACGAAAAGCGTAATAACTACACCATTGACAGGCTAAAATGGAAATTAGGGACTGCCGAGCTGCCTACTGCAGAGATTACCTTCAATGGAACTATCGCCTACAAAACCGGAGCTGTACAGCGTGGTGTTGCCAATGTTGTTGGTATTGTACTAACGCATTCACGGTTGACCGTGGGACTTTCTGCTGCTGCAGCTATGATACGCGCTGCCCGCGAAGCTACTGCGTATGCAAACTTTAGAACAGCATTTGGATTTCCCATAAACCAGTTTCCATTGCTTAAGCGACAGCTCAATGAAATTAACCTTTATGCGAAACGAACATTAGCAGGCGCTTTTAAGATTTATGAGATGTTCCAATCATTGCCGGGAGGGTTGAAAGGGGGGCTTACCACTGACGAAGACATCGCAACCCAGCAGAAACGGTTCAGGGTACGTATCCTTATAATGTTACAAAAGATTATTGCCTCATGGGATGCTACAGATGTATTGCGTAAAGCCATCTCGGTGTTTGGCGGTCATGGCGTTATGGAAGATTTTTCAAGTTTACCCCGTCTTTTCCGCGATATGATGATAAACGAACTATGGGAGGGACCGCGCAATGTACTGCTTACACAAATCTATCGTGATATGCAACGCGCTGCATCATGGTATCCGCTTAATCAGTTTATCAATGATTTGCTGTACAATGCAGATAGTTGTGTCATTGACGAGGTGACTGCAGCATTTGACAGATGTTTATCAAGTAATTTCATTTATCCTGGGCAGGACAATGCTGAACTATGTCTGCTGTGGGAAGAGGCAGCTCATAAGCTATTGCATGAATTTCAGAATTGTGCATTGCATGAGGTTGAAGCTGCAAGGGAAGATGCTGCGTTATCAGGAAAATAATTGGTATAATGTTTCGCCTAATCTATTCATGTGGTAGCGTACCTCTTTTTTACTTCGGCCGGGGTAATTATGAAATGTAATCATAACTCCATTTAATGATGCAAATAAGCTATGCGCTAATAGTCGTGCGTTAGTACGTGAAGCAAAAAGTTTTGTAAATTGATCCAGCACCCGGCGTTCGACTTCATTGAGCTTATTTATTAAATCGGGACTCAAGTTTGCATCCAGCATGAAGTGAGTCATCATGCGAAAATAAGGATCGTGCTTATTTAAATAACTTAAAAATGTATAGATGGTATCTTTAAGAGGATTTTTACTTGTTGCAATAATTATTTCCATTTCATTAATTATATCTTCTGCTCCCAGTAAAAAAGCTTCAACAAACAGCGCCTGTTGATCAGGGAAATAACGGTAGATAGCACCTGCCGAGATGCCTGCTTCTTTTGCAATATCACGCATTGTTACCTGATTAAAAGGTTTGGTGGCAAATACACGCTCGGCAGCGTCTATGATTATCTTTTTTTTGTTTTCTTTTTCAGTATATTTAATGTCCTGAAAGGATTTTGCATTTTTCATGCCAGAATTGTTACTTAGAAACTACAATTTGTCAAGATATAATTTGTTTATGTATTATTGTACCATATCCATAATTTTCAAAAAATATAAACACTGTGACAATGGTACAACGAAACATTTTTAAACGGATTGCAGATGAAATCTGCTGTTTTGGTGGTTAGCTTCAGTAAATAAATGTTACTATACTCCAATACCTCTATTGTATAATTTGTTTTCTCTTTTTCGTTGCTTTTCTACCTTATAAATACATCTCAGTACAAACTAATATACATTTTTCTTGTAAACGTTTAGTAGAAGTAGAGCCTTTATACAATACTTATTGCATTAAAAAATGTGTTAATCGAGATTATGAATGGGATTGATAAAAAAAAGTCATGCTCATTATGGTTTTATGTATGCTCCCCCGGCAGGACTCGAACCTGCGACCTGGTGGTTAACAGCCACTCGCTCTACCGACTGAGCTACAGGGGAATGGTATAACCTGCACCATGGTAATTAATCACAACAAAGCTGTGATTTTACCATTTAAACTACAGGATGATAGTAAAAATTAATGTACTAACTGAAACAATATTTTCAAAAAAAATTATGTAAAAACTTTCATTTTAAAGACGAGGCTATTAGATTTATACTATGTAACTTGTCAATAAAAATTTTGCCTTTTAATTTTGCTTTTAAAAATAAAATCTTTATCAAAAGCATACAGGTCGTCAAAAACTTATTCAGGATAATAAATGTATTGACATGGTAATATAATAGTAAATTCATATAAGACAGATATACTAATTACATCTGAAATAGCTATTGCAATCCTGCCCTGCATCATAGCTTGTACGATAGCATCGGCATGTACATGGATTGGAATAGAAATATCCCCACGGACAGCAGTATTCACCACAATTTCCATACGAACAGTACACCGCTCCTGGGCAGGGGCTATCATTCACAAAGTGTGGCTTAACTGCATCCCACCCGCAGTCAACAGGCGAAGCAGAATATGCAGGTTCTGTTTCAACCCTGTTGGTTGAATAAATTGCTGCCGCTATGAAGACAGCTATCAGGATGGTAAACAATATAACAAAGCGTTTCATAAGAGCCTCCCGCTAAAGTTATAATTTTCTACATACTAGTATGTATATTAATATTACTATGCGTATAGTATTTGTCAACCTATTTTTCCCCACTACCATTACCATTATTATACTGCTCTGCAATCAAAAAGTCAATATGTATTCATGGTGATTGAGCGTAGAATGTATTGACACAACAGGTAAACTTTTATACCATTATCATCATTACCGATAACTATCGGACAAAAAAAAGGAGGCAACCCATGAAATCAATGACCGAATACCTTACCTTCAATACCAGAACAAAACGTGATTACATAAACATCACCACCATGGTTGAGGATGTGGTTACAAGAAGCGGCATCAAAGAGGGGTTGTGCCTTGTCAATGCCATGCACATCACAGCCTCGGTACACATTAACGATGATGAAAAAGGGCTTATCCATGACATTGATGATTTTTTAGAAACACTGGCACCGCATGAACCAATCAGCAAATATCGCCACAACCGCACTGGCGAGGACAACGGCGATGCTCACATAAAACGCAGCATCATGGGCAGAGAGGTTGTTGTAGCAGTGACCAATGGCAAATTGGATTTTGGTCCATGGGAGCAGATTTTTTATGCTGAGTTTGACGGGCAGCGCCCCAAGCGTGTGCTGGTAAAAGTGATTGGCGAATGACATGCAGCTTGTTGACGTACATTGTCATCTGGAAAGTCAGCATTTCAGCGGCCGGCTTGATGCAATCATTGATGCAGCCAGAAAGGTTGGTGTTATCGCTTTTATTACCTGTGCGATAGTTCCTGATGAGTGGGAGCTATCGCAAACA
>JAKPOE010000411.1 GCA_029548025.1 Spirochaetota bacterium | reverse complement strand
TGTTATAATATTACTATTTTTTCTTTAGTAGTTATATGATATGTTTTATATATAGCATAAATAATAAAAAAATCAAGTGCTATCCATGTGGTTTATCACCATCATTATGATGGTTTATTTTTGCAAGCATTTTTTCTTTCACTTCTTTATTGCAAATGTCACCGTAACAACGGCAATCAATTCATTATCTTCATTGTAGGTATCAACCTGCCACACCGATAAATTGTTGCCTTTTGATACAACCTTTGCCTTTGCCACCACTGTTCCTGAAACAGCAGCTTTTACAAAAGAAACAGAGATACTTACGGTAGTAATATTTATTGCTTCATACAGGTAACCGCACCCTATAATCGCAACAGTATCTGCCAGTGTTACGATTACACCGCCATGCACTATACCAGCAGGGTTAAGCAATTCTTTTTTAATAACTATCTCACCGGTAGCATAGCCTTTCCCAATTTCAGTACAATATATTCCATTATGTTCTATAAAAGTTCCCTTTGCAAACTCATCCCATGATAACGTTATGCCATTCTCTAAAGCAATAGTTTCCAATTTTGTACCCTGCATGTAATACCCCCATCAGATGAAAGTAGTTGTGATATACTATATATGAGGTACAGTACAGTATTATCAAGCAAAATAGTACCACCTCTATTTATTTGCTATGTGTACAATAGCTATTGTATTGGAGGATACTGCAGGTATAATTGAATAGCTAATTTTACTTAAAAATATTTATTTTTATGGTATAATTATCATTGAGAGGTTATAACTATGTCCTATGCTTTCGAATTAGGTCCCATTCGTCCACCATCTGAGGCGTACAGTATACTAATCCGCATAACCCGCAACTGTACGTGGAATAAGTGTGCGTTCTGCCATACCTATAAAGGACAAACCTTTTCTCGTAGAGCCATTGAAGATGTACTCAACGACATTGATTCCATCTATACCATTGCACAGCGTATTGGTGAAGTTGCCGGTAACACCATCACACAGCAAACATTGCAAAAAGCAAAAGGAAATGATGATACACCGTTGTATTACTATGAACAGGTTGCATTCTGGATGGCTTATGGCTTACATTCGGTTTTTTTACAGGACGCAAATTCACTGGTGCTATCGACCAGGGATATAACAACCATCCTTCACCATATTACCAGCCGTTTTCCTGCTGTTGAACGCATTACCACCTATGCACGTGCCAGTACTGTCAGTAAAAAGTCGCTTGAAGATTTAATAGCCATACGGCAGGCAGGGCTATCCCGACTTCACATCGGGATGGAATCAGGTTCTGACCCCGTACTTCAACTGGTACAAAAAGGGACCACTCAGGCACAGCTCATCGATGCAGGACAAAAAGCCATGCAGGCAGGCTTTGATGTATCGTACTATTACATGCCAGGGCTGGGTGGCAAAGAATACATGGAAGAAAATGCCATCCAGAGCGCGGCAGTTATTAACACGGTCAATCCAACATTTGTACGTCTGCGCAGCACCGTTCCCATACCGGGAACTCCACTATACGACATGATGCAAAAAGGTCAGTGGACACCACTATCTGAGGTTCAGAAGGTTTTGGAGATACGCACATTTATAGAGCATTGCAATGGCATCACCAGTACCTTGCAAAGTGATCACATAATGAATCTGCTTGAAGATGTTGAAGGGACTTTCCCTCATGATACAGCAGCAATGCTTTCCACGATTGATAAGTTTCTTGCAATGGAAAAAGAGGATCAGGATAAATTTATTATTGGAAGAAGAACTGGCATGTATCGCTATCTATCTGATTACTACCCCAATTTTAAGATTGATCAGCTTTACTATGCCATAGTACAACACTATCAAAATGTTGATACTGCAATGCTGGAGATACTCAAAGATTATGTATAGTTTTTTTATATTTTGAATCAAATTCATTCATTTCATTTGTTATAAAAGCAACAGAATCAAGAATTCTGCCTTTTGCATAATTAAATTCAGGCATTGGTCTGGACAAATCATGGTCAATGTATAATACATTAGCCTCATATTGTAGCAATTCTGACAATGCTAATGTCATTGCAATAATTTTTTGAAATATTTCATCCTCATCTGTTTCTTCTATCATAATGGCAATATCAATATCCCAATTATTCCGTTGTAATCCATGCGCCCATGAGCCATAGAGAAAAGCCAGCGTTACACAATATTCTTTTGCATGAATATTAAAAAATTGCTCCACCATGTTGAGTAGTTATTCATTTGTCATAAGTACTCAGCATCATTTTATTTCAAAAGTATTGACCCTATCCGGACCTACCGAGATTATTGAAATGGGCACCTGCAATGTATCCTGAATATAATGCACATAGTTTTGTGCATTTACCGGCAATGCTTTAAAC
>JAKPOE010000403.1 GCA_029548025.1 Spirochaetota bacterium | reverse complement strand
ATCCTCCAGTTGCTGTCCTTTTGACGGTGGAGCGCCAATAAGGGTACGCCCGGTTAACACAAGGTCAGGACGTTTGTAATAGTAATCCATATCTATAAGAAAATACTCCTGCTCAGGACCAAGGGTTGCTAAGATTCTTGTGGCTCTATCGTTACCCAGCAGGCGCATCATGTTCAAAGCACTTTTATTTAAAACATTTATTGAACGCAGCAATGGTGTTTTATTGTCAAGAGCCTCACCGGTATATGACAAAAAAACTGTTGGAATACACAGGGTTGCACCAATTCCATTGCGCAAAATAAATGCAGGGCTTGATGGATCCCATGCAGTATATCCGCGCGCCTCAAAGGTTGAACGCAAGCCTCCACTGGGGAAACTTGAAGCATCCGGTTCACCTTTAACAAGCTGGCTTGCTGAAAACCGTTCAATAGGAATTCCTTCCTCGGTCAATTCAATAAATGAGTCATGTTTTTCAGCAGTTGTCCCCGTCATTGGCTGAAACCAATGACAAAAGTGGGTAGCACCTTTATCTATTGCCCATTCCTTCATTGCATGCGCAACCGTCTGTGCTATCTCTGTATCAAGCTTATCAGCTTCTTTTATACAGTTCATCAGCTTTTTACAAACATCTGCCGGTAATTTTTGCCGCATCACTTCAAAATTAAATGTATCCTCACCATAGTATTGAGACACCGGCACATCCTTTTCCCGTGACACTACATACTCACGCTCAGATGCAATATTCTTAACAAACCGTTTCATGGTATACCTCGTTATAATGTTAGTGTAACAGCTACAATGTATAGCAACACAAAATTATTCACAATAAAAGTCAAGAGCTTACCTCCCAATACAGCCATAAATGCTGCATATTTAACATTTCTGTAACATGTAAATGGTAAATAATAATGTATGGGCGATAGTTCCTTTGATTATTCAATTGCCTGAAAAAAATTCAACCATAATTTTTTACTTGTAATCATCATGCTATCAATTGATATAAGGTGTATCATAGCTAAAAACCACCGAGGGGATTATGCATCATGCCATTTTTCCCTGACAATTTATGAATAGTATAGCAACAAAGTTAATTTATATGCGAGGAAGACATGTTCTTTATTAAAAAATGCATTACCTATTTTATCATTCCGCCAGGGATATTTATAGTGTTATTCATTATCAGCGGTTTACTATCAAAGCGGCGAATAGCTTCAATTACTGCATTTGTTTCGGCTTTTTTGCTCTACGGGTTATCCACTGTTTCATGCCTCATCACTGCATGTTGAACCTGTACCCACCGATTCCAAGCTGGATTTGCACTATACTGTTTACAGCTTCATGCCAAAATTTTCAAGCCTGTGCAATTCATCAAAGGCTATACGGGAATACATTGCGCTTATAGTTTTATATATAACGGGAAATTGATAAACAATAACTATCGCCACCATTAAAGTATTTTTGATTTATCCATAGACCTTTCCCACATCACCGGTTAAGCATCCAATTTCCATAAACAGCCTGTTTTGCGGAACCGGTATTTTATATAACCTTGTTTCTATAAGTTCGGTTATAATGCCGCACTGCTTGACAGTATCAAGGTAAGCATACCGTGTTGTGGCGCCTCCCCTGGTTTTTATGACACCTGATTGTAGTATCTGTATCCCTGCTTCGTGAACGCGTTTCATTTTGCTGTCATACGATAGCACCAGAGAGCCTACATGATGTATACCACCGCCACGTTGTATACATTCAGAATAAATACACTCATCGCCACCTTTCAGCTCTATAAGCTCTACCTCCATACCCTTGTGAAAAGCTAACACAATATCAACATCAATGGATATGTTCGTACCCCTGTACAGTGTTGTATGTTCAACTGTCCCTGACCTGAACCATGGACCAATACCCAGCAACGTAGTATAGTAATGAACAGCATCAGGAATAGAATGTACTACTATCCCTAACTGATTAATTTTTGGAAGACGAATGCTTTGTTTATTTACAGGAAATGACACATCCATATACACCTCACCGACAATGAAAAAGCTAAGAGCCCTGTAGACGTTACTATTGTCAAATAATACCCGGTGTGGCAGTATTTAGCAAATAAAAAAATTCTTTACTTTTATTATTTCATTCAATAGAATGATTAACACTATAATGGAGGTTTGTTATGAGCAAAACAAAAAAGATACTTATTGGCATAGCTATTGTCATTGTTGCTTTAGTATTAGCCATATTTCTTTTCATAAAGAATCTTGCAAAATCAGGGGCACCCCAGTATTCGGGGCAGATACAGTTAAATGGGTTGCAGCAACCGGTGCAGGTGTATCGCGATGAACATGGCATACCGCATATCATTGCAAAAAATGAAATGGATGTTTACCGGGCAACAGGATTTGTGATGGCACAGGACAGGATGTGGCAGATGGATCTGCTGAGGCGTGTTACATCAGGACGACTGTCAGAAATATTTGGCAAGGACATGGTTGATACCGACGTGCTTATGCGAGCATTACGCATGCCTCAAAAATCAAGGTTTGTTATTGCACAAACTGACAAAAAGGTTATTGCCCATCTGGAAGCATTTGCTGATGGCGTTAATCAATATCTTGAACAGCATAAGAACAACCTTCCCCTTGAATTTAAAATTTTAGGATACACCCCCGAAAGCTGGAAGGTTGAGGATAGCGTTAATTTAATAGGCTATATGGCATGGGATCTCACCATGCCCTGGACCACCGAAACAGTACTGTATAAGATATGGAAAAAGGTGGACGATGCCCATAGTAAGGCTCTGACCCCGGATGTAAAGTACATTACCGATGTGGTTTTTCCTTCATTTGCAAAAAATAATATGCCGGAGCTATCAAACACCATACTGCCGGCTACTGAAAAATTAGTATCACTGGGCGCAGGCGTATTTTCAGCAAGCAATAACTGGGCTGTGTCCGGTAAAAAGAGTACAACCGGTAAACCCATCCTTGCCAATGACATGCATCTTGGGCTGTTTATCCCCGGTATATGGTATCAGATGAACCAGATAGTAGAAGGTAAACTCAATGTAACAGGTGTTGCAATTCCGGGACAGCCGTGCATTATATGCGGACACAATGAATATATTGCATGGGGCATGACCAATGTCATGGTAGATGATATGGACTTTTATCTTGAAAAGATAAACCCCGCTAACAAGTACCAGTATATGCTGAATGGCAAATGGAAAGATATGATAGTGGTAAAAGAAGAAATAAAAATCAAAGGTGAGAAGCCTGTCATACAGGAAATTTTATTTACTCACCGCGGTCCCGTTGTAACCGATTTTAAGAAGATGCAGGATGTCATTTCAATGCGCTGGATGGGGAATGAACCAAGCAATGAACTGTTAACCGTGTATATGCTTAACTATGCAAAGAACTGGAATGACTTTACCAATGCAATACGCCACTTCCGTTCTGTCAGCCAGAACATTGCCTATGCCGATGTTGAAGGAAACATTGGATTATATTCAGCCGTGGGCATCCCTATCAGGAAGGGCAATCCCATGATGATAAATCCAGGCTGGACCACTGAGTATGATTGGCAGGGACTGGTACCATTTGAACGGCAACCTCATAGCTTTAATCCAGAAGAAGGATATATAGCATCGGCAAATAATAAAACCGTTAAGGAAAACTACCCCTATTATATCAGTTACTGGTATGAAATGCCATGGCGCTACAACCGTATAACAAAGCTTTTAAAACAAAAGGAAAAGTTGTCGGTTGAAGATTTTAAAACCATTCAAACCGACCAGATATCCGAATTAGCCCTGATATGGAAACCTTTACTGTTACATGCTATTGAAAGAATTATTGAGGGCGATAGCAACTCGTTAAACAGTTATAAAGATGTATACACGCTGTTGAAAGATTGGGACGGCAGTTATTCTTCTGAAAGCATTGCGGCTTCAGTTTTTGATACATTCTACATAAAGCTGGTGCACAATATCTTTTACGATGAGCTGGGCGACACCTATGACGAGCTTGCAAAAGAGAGGGTACTGGTAAACCTTTTTATTGATACCATACGGCTTAACAACGGTTCTATATGGTGCGACGATGTTACCACACCGCAAAAAGAAAACCTTAACGATATGATTGCAAAAAGCCTGAATGACACTATAGGCACACTAACTGATAGCTATGGAACTAACATCAACAAGTGGAAATGGGGCAGTATGCATAAGTTAGTGTTAAAACATCCATTAGGCGAGGTAAAACTGTTAGACTGGTTATTCAACTATAATCGCGGGCCATATCCTGTTGGAGGTAGCTTCCACACCGTTTGTCCATACTCATATAAGCTCACCAAACCGTTTGTCATTACCGATGGTGCTTCGGAGCGTCATATTTTTCCAATGCACAATCTCAATGAATCGCTTACGGTCATACCAACAGGTACCAGTGGAAATGTAGCAAGTCCCTACTATTGCGATCAAACATCATTATATGTTGGGATGCACTATCATAACGATTATATTGACAGTGAGTTGATAAAACGTACCGGTAAATATCTATTACAGCTTACCCCATAGGGTTATTGTAGCAATAATCCAGACGGTATGCATTGATACTGTCTGGATTATTGTTGTAAGGTATTTTTTGTTTTTTTGAGTATTGATGGTGGTGGTCCCCAATAAAATTGACAACATTGTATACCTTCTTCAAGAAATACCCCAAAAGAATAACCGCTAAAACGATAGTTATCGGTATTATCAGTATTTTCTAAAGCTTCTATAAAATCATAGAGATAGTTCTCTATGCAAAAAGCTATTATCTTAGCCAGTGACATCTTCCAGAGCTTCTTAACATCAAGAAAAAATTCATACTCATTTTCTAATAATACTAAATGTAAACGTTTCCATTCAGCAATCCCTCTTGATCTATATGTTAATCGGGAATAAGGTTTGTTAGGAACAATTTTATGTGTAGCAACAAAGTTAATAAATGAAACTATAAATGACCTCATTGACATGTCATATTTTTCAGAATGATGCATTATTACATCCAGATGCTCATAGGATATACAAGTCGTTGTTTCAAGATTCATATCATTATCCCTTACTAAATAATTTTTTACCATTCGCTCCTTAACTGCATTACTCCCTCATTGCTTTTTTCCTGTATTTTTTCTATAACCTTTAAACCCAATTGCAAATGTTTTTGAGTAAAAGCATTAAACACTAAACCTGCACTTTTTTTGCTTTTAATACCACCCTTTTTTAAGGGCAAATACGGTCCACTATCCGGCATTTACTTTGGCTCCCGTCATGAATGCAAAGTCGTCTACATAACGTCGAAAATTACACAGTAAAATGAATCATCCAAAATCATCTATTGCTGAATCGGTATAGCGTTCTAAAGCTGTTCGAGCAATGGTATCCGGGCGTAAGTTCATGCTATTATCGTGTGAGAATCACAGGGTATTGTATAATTGTATAAACGGTAAAAATACCTTGCCGCTGAATACATGATTCTAACAATAGATACCAACCATCATGTTACCTCTATCAAAGTTTTTGCAATTATACATGAAGTAACATACAAGTTTTATTGTTACTATCATAGGCGAATATTGTTTATAATGCAATCACAAAATTTTCAGTAACTATCGTACAAAAAACCCTGGTAAGTACCACGCCTTTTGAATTCATCCTCAATTGCTTTAAGGACTGTCCCTTTATGCAAACCCCATGACGGTGCCACCAGCATGTCTTTCAACTGATCTCCTGATAACCTGTGAATGATAATATCATCACGGAGCCGCTCAATAAAATCGCATACGTATGAAACATACTTTTTGCATGACAAAAGGGAAAGTGCACCTGTGTTATATATCATTGCCAATGGCGTGCCTTTGATAACATGGAGATGATGAATCTTTACCCCTTTTACCGGAAGCCTGCTTATTTTATTGGCGGTTTCCATCATTTCATCCCAGCTTTCGCCGTGTATACCCAGAATAACATGTACGCATACATCAATACCACGCATAACAGCACGGTGTATGGCATCAACCGTCTGGCTATACGTATGCCCGCGTTGCAACCACTGCAGGCTTTTATCATGTACACTTTGCAAACCTATCTCAAGCCACAGCTCAAAATTTTCTTTTTTGTACTGTGCAATGAGATCAAGCACATCATCAGGAAGGCAATCCGGGCGTGTCCCTACCATAAGCCCAATGACATTGTCAAACTGCAATGCTGTATCATAAAGCTGTTTTAACACTGCCACCGATGCATGGGTATTGGTATATGCCTGAAAATAAGCAATATACTTTTGAGCATACAAGCCACGATGAAAGCCATCAATGGCAGATTGCATTTGCTGATGTATTGATTGTGTGCTATTTGCTGTAGGTGATGCTGAACCTTCCGAACAAAAAATACACCCATTACTGTTGATAGTACCATCACAGTTGGGGCATTTTAAATCAGCATTTATGGAAAGTTTAAAAATTTTTGTATTATACCTGGCAAATAAATAATCCCCAAAAAAAAGGTACGGCTTGCCATACCAGTTCCCACGCCTATAATGATTTGCTTTTTTCTTTTGATACACAATATGAATTCTTTAAATACATCTGATTTTGATATTTATACGGATTAAGTTTAACAATTGTTACACGCTTTACACTTTTAATGTTCCCTTTAGGGGTTAACTGTACTATGTATATACCCTCTTTTGTGGGATTTTCAAATCTTTTTTTGCCTGCTTTTATTTTTGAAGAAGCAAACTGCTGCGTTAGCTTTTTTAGCATAGCATCATCGCATCTCAGGGCATTGTAGATTGCTTCGCTAACTGTTATATCGTTTTTTAGTACAATGAGTACTGGTGTCGTAATGGATGATGGTGACGGATTAACCCCCTTAGCAGGTATAGGATGTTGCAAAGCATAATCTTTCTGGGGAGATGTTTCTTTTAAAACACCATACTCTGTTCTGTACGCTTTCCTCATTTCATAAAAAACCGGTGAGCGGCTTATTAAACTTATAGCTTTTTGCATGCTAATTTTTGCCTTCCTGATCTGGCCTTTCTTTTTCAATTGCAAAGCTTTAGTATATAATGTTTGTGAACGTTCAATACGATACTTCATATCGGTAATGTTTTCAATCACAGCCGTATCTTTTTCAGGATCGCACTGATTTAATAAAATCTGCAAAACATATAATCCTTTTGAAGTATCATTTTTTGATATGTAATTACAGGCAATCCGTGACAGTTTAAGCAACGTAAGGTTTTTTTGAAAATCAGTGTCAATAATTCTGGGACCCCAGAATCCAGATAAATCAACACCAAAGGTTGTGGCGATAGTTTCCAGTATCGATTCATAGTGGGATTTTGCAATCAGTTGCTGATAGTCAGGATTGCGCAGCATTGTTTCATCGTCAGGATTTGATATAAATCCGGACTCAAAGATTACTGATATAGGATAGTTGACAAAATACGAAAATCGGTCATCGGCTACTGTACCAAAATTCCAGCTATTGACACGCAAACCATTTGCTACGAGCTTACCCTTAACGGCGCTTGCCAGCTTATATGAAAATCCGCTTGTATCAAATTTATTATATAACGTTAAAAATCCTTTATGTTCCTCTTTAATATGGGTAAGATACGCTGTGTTATTACTATAGGTTACATGTATTCCTTTCACATTGACAAGCCCATACGCTTTAAACAATGATGCTGTATTATTAAGATGTTCTGAAATTACCAGTGCTGCTCTGGCATTTCGGGCTAATTCAACTGTCTCCTTGAAAGTGATATTATTATAACTATCAGAGTTACCCTCTAATGCATCGATGTAATCCTTTGTACTTGCTACCTGTATATATGGATTTTTTTTTAAAAGTGTATAAAGCTTCCGTGATATAGCTATTGAATAGAACTCTTCGGGCAATCCTGTACAGCTTAAACGTCCTGTTTTCTCACCTTCCCATTTACCATCATCGTCAATCCCATGTGCTGGATCAAAAAATAGTACCAGCTTCTGGCCATTTTTAATCCTTTGTGGAAGATTGCTGTATAATTCATCAATAAATCCTGCTATTTGAATTATTTCATCAGCACGTTCCTTTGATTGCTCTCTATTTAAAATGGTAGCGATAATGTCTTGCTCAGCAAATACTGCGCAGGGAATCATCAAGCAAATCAATAATATACATAGCAACACACTTTTTTTCATAATCAATAACTATCGCTTTATATATTGATACATTATACAGTTATAATGTCGAATAAATTTCCATTCAGGTTAA
>JAKPOE010000348.1 GCA_029548025.1 Spirochaetota bacterium | reverse complement strand
CCCTCCTCAATGGAAAATATTATAACAGGATAATGGTATGATAAATACAATATTAAGTCTTTTCTTTGGAACAAAGCATGAGCGTGATATTAAAAAACTGAAACCAATAGTACAACAAATAAATGCGCTTGAAGACGAAGTGAAAAAGCTTACCCATGATCAGATGCTTGCAAAAACTGCTGAGTTCAGAGGACGCATTGAAAATGGACAGCCGGTAGATGATTTATTGCCGTATGCCTTTGCCATGGTCAGGGAGGCTGCATGGCGCACTATTGGTATGCGACATTTTGATGTACAGCTTATGGGAGCAATCGTACTGCATCAGGGTAGGATTTCTGAGATGAAGACCGGTGAAGGAAAAACGCTGGTTGCAACCATGCCGGTGTACCTGAATGCATTGGCTGGTAAGGGTGTGCATGTTGTAACAGTTAATGATTATTTAGCACGTCGTGACTCTGAGTGGATGGGTCCAATCTATAAGTATTTAGGGCTTACGGTTGGAGTGATTCAGCATAACATGGATTACTATCAGCGGCAACAGTCATATCGATGTGACGTTACCTACGGGACCAATAATGAATTTGGTTTTGATTATTTGCGCGATAATATGGTTGAGCATCGTTCATTGCGAGTTCAACGTGAACTGTATTATGCCATTGTTGATGAGGTTGATTCAATTCTGATTGATGAAGCGCGTACTCCGCTTATTATATCAGGCTCTACTGATGAATCTACAAAAAAATATTATTTGATTAATAAAATAATACCAGGCCTCAGGGAAGGTGTTGATTATGAAGTAAATGAAAAAGATCGCAACTGCCTTTTAACCGAAGAGGGTGTTCGCCATGTTGAACGGCTTTTAAAGATAGATAATCTATACGATAGTCGCAACATAGAATTAGTTCACCATGTTAATCAGGCATTGAAGGCGCATACGCTGTTTAAACGTGATATTGATTATATTGTGAAAGATGGACAGGTTGTCATTGTTGATGAGTTTACCGGGCGCCTTATGCCAGGACGACGATATTCTGACGGTTTGCATCAGGCACTGGAAGCAAAGGAAAATGTAACCATAGCACGTGAAAGCCAGACATTTGCACAGATTACCTTTCAGAATTACTTCAGGATGTATAAAAAATTAGCAGGTATGACAGGTACTGCTGATACTGAAGCCATAGAATTTAAAAAGATATATAACCTTGATGTTGTGGTCATCCCAACAAATGAACCGGTACGCAGAACGGATTATCCAGACAGGATATATCGCACTGAAAAAGAAAAGTTCAACGCTATTGTAAAGGAGATTCAACAATTGCGTGAAGATGGCAGACCTGTGCTGGTGGGTACAATATCGATAGAAAAATCCGAGAAGCTTTCTGAGATGCTGCGTCGACTTGGCATAGGGCATAATGTGTTAAATGCAAAATATCATGAAAAAGAGGCACAGATCATTGCTGAAGCAGGTCGTCCTTCAACAGTAACTATCGCCACAAATATGGCTGGTCGTGGTACTGATATTGTATTGGGGGGCAGGAAAACCTATATTGATGAGTTAGAAAGCTGGCAACCGGTTCATGATGCGAAG
This sequence comes from Spirochaetota bacterium, assembly GCA_029548025.1. Next base: position 1,349 of record JAKPOE010000348.1, on the reverse strand, counting down.
CTGTGGGAGCAGTTCCGAGAAGCAGTTTTAAAAAATGATTTTGAGTTTGGTGCAACCCTTGCAAACACCATGATGGGGCAGGACCATCATAAGGCTCTTGATGTTATCCGTAAAGCCAGGGAGTGGCTGGAGAATCATAATAGGGTGGTTGCTGCTGGTGGTTTGCATATACTGGGTACCGAGCGTCATGAAGCACGCAGGATTGACAACCAGTTGCGCGGAAGGTCAGGACGGCAGGGTGACCCGGGTTCATCGCGATTTTACCTTTCACTTGAAGATGATCTTATGCGGATTTTTGGTTCAGAGCGCATTGCAGGTGTCATGCAGCGCCTTGGCATGGAGGAAGGACAGGAAATTGAAAGCAGGATGGTATCACGAGCCATTGAAAATGCTCAGAAACGCGTTGAAAGCAGAAACTTTGAGATTCGTAAGCATCTGCTTGAATATGATGATGTTATGAATAGCCAGCGCGAATATGTGTATAAAGAGCGAAACGCAATACTTGATGGCGAAGATGTGTCCATTAAGATTAAGCAATATATTGGTGATGTTGTTGAAAGCTGGGTGCCGTATTTTACTCAAGGCAAACGAAATGCTGAAGATTGGGATATGGAGGGATTAAACGGCTGGTTGTATTCAAAATTTGGTTTTGATTTACAGTCAATTGCAAAAGATGGTGCGCGCCTTTCACATGATGAGATTATAGATGGTATTACCAATAAATTGATGCAATTATACAGTGCTAAAGAGGAGGAGATAGGCAGCGAGCATATGCGTACGCTGGAGCGTTTGGTATCCCTGCAGGTAATAGACGCTAAATGGCGTGATCACCTGCTGGTAATGGATGATCTGCGTGATGGCATATGGACTGCAGGGTATAGCGAGCGTAATCCTCTGGTTGAATATAAATTGCGCGGTTTTGAACTTTTTAATGAGATGCTGGATAACCTTAAATTAGATATTATTGAGATGCTTTTAAAGGTGCGTTTACAAAAAGTTGAGGAAATTGCAATACAACCGGAAAAGATTGGAATCCCGCTGGGTCAGGAATATCATCCAGAAGTTGAGCAGTTTGGTGCTGGCGGTATACCCGTTGCGACACCACCCGTAACAATAGCCTCGCATGGTGATGATAAAACAAGAGAGGTGACTGGCGGGGTAAGGCGTAAAAAGACACGAAGAAGCAGGCGGGGATAATAATGAGCCTTATGAAAAGCATCTCCGGTATCAGAGGTATTGTTGGTCAGTCTCTGACGCCTGATTTGATTACAAAGATAGCAATGGCTTTTTCCAGACATATAGGTGGCGGCACAGTAGTTGTTGGCAGGGATTCGCGCGGTAGCGGCGGT
>JAKPOE010000344.1 GCA_029548025.1 Spirochaetota bacterium | reverse complement strand
AACCGAAGCTCGTTATTTGGCAGTCTGGGGATGCCAGATCATTCACAAAAATATTTTGAAAGCAGGATAGTTCATATATTGCAAACCATTAACGTATGGCCCTACTGCTTGCTTGAGGGCGAATCACGCAAAATTGGGAACTGCCACATACCGCCAATAATTCTGGAAGCCATGCAAAAGGGGATAGCATTATGGCTTGATACTCCCATTGATGTCAGAATACAACATATCTATCAGGAATATATGCCATATATCACTGAAGAAGCTATCATTGCTATAGTGGACAAATTACAACCAGCTCTGGGTAAAACAAAAACGCAGTATTGCAAACAGTTGTTCTGCCATGGTAAGTATTTAGAATTTATACAATTTTTATTACAGCACCATTATGATCCTGAATACCAGCACAGTATCAAAAATATATCATTTACTGCATCTATTAACTACACTGAACCACATGATACTGCAAATACAATAGATGCTTTGATACATTCCATGCTACAATAATAACCACCATTTTTTTCTTGACTTTACTGCCTATCTATAGCAGTGATTATTTCATTAGTTTCTTTTTGTTATGCAAAACAAGCCATAATCTTTATAATAATTCAGGAGGTTATATTTATGAAAAAGCTTTCATTGCTATTGATAATTTTTATTATTGGTTTTATAGCCTGTGGCGGTGGCGTGCAATATAAAGATGCAAGTAAAGCTGAGGGCTCACGTGAATGGGGACCAAAAGAAATTAAGATGACAGTTAATACGATGGTTGAGTCAATGTATTCATTTTTAAAAGATGAATGGAAAAAACCCGCCTACATAGAAGTAAAACAAATTCGTAATAAAACATCTGAACACATTGATACAAAAATGCTTGCTGATGAAATAACAACCAACCTTATTAAACGCCGCATAAAATTTGTAGATGCCTCGCTTACTACTGATGCAATTTCAGAAATGGAAAAGGGTATGACCGGCATGGTTGACCCTGAAAGCGCTATCCCGGTTGGCGAATTAAAATCACCAAACATGTATTTGACCGGTGAGGTAAGGGAAAATGTGCGCACTGTAGGAAGTAAAACAGTTCAATATTTAGTAGTTACCTTAAAGCTTATTAATCTGAAAACGCAGGTGGTTGAGTGGCAGGATCAACAGGAATTTTTAAAATCAGCCAGTAAAAAGAAAATAACATTTTAATCCGGAGTAATTTGTATGAGGCAAAAGTTTAAATCTTTTTGTATTTTATTTCTACTGGTATCAGTAGTAACATGTGCCAGTTATGACTATAACAAACAAATTGGCGAAATTGAAAAATTATTTTACTCCGGTCAATATAAGGAAGCAGCCAATAAACTGCTTCCTGCAATAAATAAAAAATCAAAAGATCAGCTTTTATACATGATGGAATGCGGTTTGATATTGCAGGTTGCAGGCGATTATGAAAACAGCAACAAAGTTTTAACCGAAGCAGCAAAAATTGCCGACCAGATAACCATCAGCGTTAGTAAACAGGCTGCATCACTGTTACTGAACGAAACAACTACTGATTATAATGGTGAAGATTTTGAAAGGGTGCTGATACACATGTATCTTGGAATTAACTACCTTATGCTCAGCAAACCGGATGAAGCACGCGTTGAATTTAAAAAAGTAAACGATTTATTAAGGGATATCAATGTTACTACCGGGAAATCATATAAGCAAAATATCATGGCAAAATATCTGACAGCTATTGCCTTTGAACAGATTGCAGATCAGGATAACGACATGAATGATCGTGAATTTGCCTATATAGAATACAGGCAAATTTATGAACTCAATCCTGCTCTGGATATTGTTTACCGTGATTTACAAAGGCTTGCAAAACAACTAGGCGATACAGACGATTATAAAATGTGGATTGGCAAATTTGGTAAACGTGATACAATACCAAAAGATGCAGGTGAGCTTGTAGTTATAGTGCAAAATGGGAAGGGTGCTATTAAAAAGTCCCGCGGTTCACTTCTTTCAGATCAGGCTATGAAATCTTCAATTCAGGTGACGCTCAATGG
>JAKPOE010000331.1 GCA_029548025.1 Spirochaetota bacterium | reverse complement strand
GGAAACAGCAACCAAATCTTCTACGGCAATTTCTCCCTGCCATTCGTATGCACCCAAATCAACTTGATTGCCATAAATTCTGGGATTGCCAGCCAGGTCATAGAGGGGAAACTGATACCAGTCCGGAATATCAAAAATACTGAAATCCGTCGTTCCGGCATCTATACAAGGCGAGTTTTGACCCAAAGTATAAGGATTATTAGGATTGTAGGCATAAAAATCGGGATCGGAACTGAGATTATTGCCATACCATTCCACTATATTATTGGGACTTTCGCTAAAGACCGTATCCCAGGGATTTTCAGCAGGACCGACCAGACAGTTCAAAAAACTTAACCGGGAAGGTAGGTCGTAACTACGAAGGAAAAAATTCATTCCTATTCCTAAACTGTTATTTATTATACTGTTGATAAAGATTGCTTTTCCATCTTCTCCCAAAGTTATGGCTGCTCCATATCCCGTTGCCCAATAGTTACCCGTTATAGTTGTATTAATAAAGTAATTTTTAAAGGTGGTTGGTAGAAAAGAACTTTTTATATTGACTATGGAGTTTAGTCCACCATCTACCGAATTAGCTATACAGCCGGTTATTAATATGTTGTTGAATATATTATCACCTCCGGTGTACCCCGGATTATTGGTAGTAATAGATAAGGCTCTGCCTCCTTGTTCTCCGTAGGGGGGAGCATAGAAATGATGGATGTTAATATTATCGGCATAGATATTTCCTCCCCAGGCATGAATAGCTATCGTTCCCATACAATCCTTTACAGTAATATTCCGCAGTATTAATCTCTCAGGATATGCAAATTCCCCCAATATATATATATTATCATAATGAACGGGTTGGCAATTACGAAAACAAAGGTTCTCCAAAGTTAAGCTGAACTTATCCAATACACCATTAACTATGACATAAGATACGCATTCAATTAAATTATGTAGATAAAATTCCTGATCAGTAACTGCTTCAAAGGTAATATTGCGGATGGTCGCTTCTTTTTCAGAACTCAGACCAATGAAAAACACATCGGGACCAGTAAATACTACTCCATTCTCACTCTCACCTACAATGCTTACATAACTACGCAAATTAAGAGGAAAATGTTGCTCTTCACCATAAACTCCATTGGCAAGATGGATAGTGTGAGGATGTTCGCTATCTGCTCCTATTTTCATTAAAGCGACGGCTATCGTTTTAATGGGGTTATAGATAGATAAGCCGGAGTTGTTGTCATCTCCCTCCGGGCTTACATAATAATCTGCAAACTGCTGGGTCATTACTGCCGTGTTATAATACAGAGTATAGGTAAATTCCTGCTCATATCCCGAGGGTGTAGTACGTATGCATTCTATAACATAAGAGGATGTATCGGATACAGTACATTTATCCAGATATATGTCTATGTGATGTAAATATCCGGAGGCAATTAATATGTCATTGGAATATGTCGCATAGTTACAATAAATACTGCATCTGTTATTCTGATCGAATAATATCGTATTTTCTTGTAAAGAGGAAAAAGCAAGAGCACCACTATATTTGCCCCAATTATTTGTAATAGTTGTGCCGGCTAAATAACCTGAACTGTAATATAACATAATTCCAGCTCCGGAATATGACTTATTACCGATAATTACGCAGTTGATAACCGATATATCACTGTGAAAAGCGTAAATAGCTCCACCATTTCTATTCCTCCAATTGGTACCGATTGTGCCGATACCGTTGGTCAGATAGAACCCTTGAATTGTTACCTTAAAATTTTCATAGATATTAAAACAACTTCCGCTTTGATTACCGTCCACTATTGTTTGGGCAATATAAGTGCTGTCACCGGTAATTAGTTCCAAACTACCAACAGTTAATTGTCTGCCACTTATTTCTATATTTTCATAATACCTGCCAGGATGAACCAAAATAGTATCCTGATCTATGGAGGCATTGATTGCAGTTTGTATAGAAGTATATGGCTGGGTTCCGTCAAGGGCAACATTTAGAATAGCGGCCTGGATGCACAAGGGAACAAATAGCAGGATTATTATAATTATCTTCATAGCATTATCCTTACTAAGCAATTATTAAGCCAAAATCAAGAGGAGGGGAAGGGTATCTCTCCCTCTTTATCCTCAGTTAATATTCTATTTCATCAGTAATATAACTTGCAGATTAAAAATACATAAATATATTTTTATCATCTATGTATTCCTGTCTTCTCAGGAATGACAAAGGAATTTTCCCCCCAAGAAATGATATAACATCTTATGAATTTGGGAATTTTTGCCTGAATCTATTCTGACGCAATAAAGTTTGCAGGCAGTACACTTTTCCTGCTCAATACACTCTGCATAGTTGTAGCCCTTGGCATTAATGTTTTCCGATAAACGAATAATCTTTCTCGGACAAGCAATAATACACAAGCCACAACCTTTGCAATAATTGGGGTCAACAGTCATTTTAGGCATAACAAACACCTCTCTTTTTTTTATATTTTTCCTTTCTGTGATAAACCATTTTTTTGCCTTATTCTGTCAAATTATTTCTTTGTTCTGTATGGGTGGGGGCTACACATAAATTTAGCTGGGTATGCAGAATTAGCAGAAAACGGAAGTGTTTGGGCTTCGCACCCTGTTTTTTTGCAATAGACCTCTATTTATAAAGTTAAATACCGTTTGTTTTACACATTTAGCAAGACAAGAAATCAATCAATATAAAAGGTAATATGCTGAATCTTAACAACTTATATGATACTGTTGTAAAAAAAGGAGCTTGAGCGCTAAATTCTTCTTGACATAATCATATATAAAAGAAAAGTAAATTACTCAGATATGGCTTTACTAAACAGCAATGTTAATATCTAAAGGAAAAGTTAATTTTATTATGCAAGAGAATATTATTATCCAAGGTGATTGCATAGAATTAATTAAGGAACTTCCCGATAATTCTATAGATCTAATTTTTGCTGATCCACCTTACAACCTTCAGCTTTCGGGGGAATTATACAGACCAAATCAGACAAAGGTTAATGGTGTAAATGATGATTGGGACAAATTTGATTCAATGAAGGATTATGATATCTTCACAGAGAAATGGCTTAGGGAATGTTATAGAGTAATGAAACCCACCGGCTGTTTTTGGGTTATTGGCACATACCATAATATATATCGGATTGGAGCAATAATGCAAAACCTGGGATTCTGGATTCTCAATGATATTATTTGGATCAAGACAAATCCTATGCCTAATTTCAAAGGCACGAGGTTTAATAATGCCCATGAAAATCTTATTTGGGCT
>JAKPOE010000327.1 GCA_029548025.1 Spirochaetota bacterium | reverse complement strand
CATGGAATAAAATATATCTTTATTCATTCAATTTTATATTTTCTGAAAATCTATATGGCAAAAACCAATATTTTTTGCAATTAACTTTTTAAAAAAAATTATTTTAATTGCTATTGACAGAATTGAATATTTAATTATTGTGCTCACATTAGCTCTAGATTAAGATTTTACAATAATTTTATAAGTGATAGTTACCTTATGCGTGACAAAGCTTTTTATAAAAATAGATTGTTTTCGTTGATACACCATGACGCTCCCATTGATTGTAAAACATTAATTGAATATGGATATGATGCTATTGAAAAAGGAAACTTCATAAAAGCATTCAGATTGTTTATGTTAGGTTATCGTTTAATAGGGAATAATGCTGAAATCCTTAATGGTATGGCACTTTCATTATGCGAGCTTGGTAGATTAAAATTTTCTAAAAGTATTTTGTTATTTGCACTAAAAAAATTTCCTGATAACGTATTATTATTAACAAATCTTGCAACTGTATACTTTGATGAATATAATTATGATAAGGCAATCTTTTATTATACAAAAGCAATTTCCATTGATCCTTTTTTTATTGAAGCCCATATAAATCTTGTTAATGTCTATTGTGAGCGTGGTGATATCTTTATGGCATACATAGCCTGCCTTAACCTTTTAAAAAAACATCCTGATAATTTTGAAGCTCAAGAATTATGTGACGATATCATTATTAATATGGGTTTGTCACTGGTTTAATCGTTTTTTGGCAGTTCACCTTTTAAACTAATCTTCCATTCCCCATTTTCTTTTATCAATTTGTGTTTAATTGTCATGCCTATAGCATTTAGTTTTTTATGTTTAACGCATTGTACGGTTACCCATGCTTCGTTGGCTGTTCTGGACACTGCAACAACATCCCATATAGCATTGTTATCATGATGCACCCATACATAAGGATACATTGTTCCGGCATCTTTCTTTAATGTTTCAATATATTGTATTGAATCTCTATCCAGATAGCCATGCAATTTCTTTTCATCAGTAGTTGCAAGATAGTTAATAACAACATTAGCTGCATCATCAACAGGAGCTTTGCTGCATGATAGCATTATTATCAAAAGAAACAGTAAATATTTTTTTATGGTATATGATAGATTTTTCAAATAGCATCCTCCAAAAATAGAATTATTAACATTTATCACTATGAGCTTAATACGGAATATCAATCATCGTCAAATATCCTGAAATGAATTCTGGATGGCACACCACAAATACATTATTCTGAAAAACACATCACTTTTTGTCATTCTGAGGAACATAGTCCCAAAGAATCTCTTCTTTCATAAAATGATGAGATTCTTCACTTCGTTCAGAATGAAAGACATTATCAAAACGATGCGATTTTTCACTGTGTTCATGATGATATGGCAACTCTGTAATACAATCCATTGCTTTGACTTTACTCAGCACAGGTACTTCGTTTAAAATAATGATTGGCTTTACATCAAAGAGACAATTATAGCAGCAAAACTCTTTCACCAGTTACTATCGCACATAATATTATTCCCATGATTTGCGATAGGATAAACGTTCTTTCAAGGTATAGAAGTCACTCCCCTTGGGAACATCACGCAATCGTGTTTTAAGAGTATCCTGATCAATCAACTCACTGAATGGCACTGCCTTCAGATCAAAATTGTCAGTTACTGAAACCATTATTCCAAACATGGTTTCATTGTAAAATTTGTACGCTCCATAGCCCAGCATCGCACCTAATACCACGTCAAAGCTAATAGGTGGTGCCGAACGCGTTTCGTAGCCAATCTGTTTGGCAATAATTTTAACCTCCATGCCAGTTTTTTCCTGATATCGTTTCTTTACACGCTCTGCAAGTATCTCCCCAATTTTAGCTTCCCTATACAGGACATTTCCATGTTTATCAGTATGCTTTGGTTTGTACTCATCAGAAAGCTTATCAACAATACCTTCTGAAACAGCTATAACCCCATAGGGACGTCTGTTGTTTTCGCGTGCCAGTATAACATTGGTAATTTTATCAACTAACACTTCTAAATCAAGCATATCCTCTTCAATATCTTCAGCAGCAATCATCATTATTGCCTCAGCCGCTATTCCTGCTGCATAGGTAATCCACCCTGCTTTGCGCCCCATAAGCTCAACAATAAAAAAACTATCTGTTGACTGAGCATCTGCCTTGAGATTAAGTATTGATTTTTGTGCTGTATCGACAGCCGTCCAATAACCAAAAGTCCATGGAATACCATAGTAATCATTATCAATTGTTTTGGGGATGTGGATAACAGGGAACCCTAACAGGTTTAGGTAATTTGCAGTTTTTAATGTATCATCACCTCCAATCGATATCAAAGCCCCAATTTTTAGATATTCAAATGCATCTAATATGTTGTTAAGCTTTTTTACTTTTTCAGAATCTTTGATGTCCTGAATTGTTTTTATATCTTTTCCTGGATTTGCTCGTGATGTTTTTAGATATATTCCACGCTCATTGCGGACATGAGTTATTGAATAGTCTATCTCTTCAAAATGGACACCCTTTTTGATTTTAGGATAGTTAATATTAAAGTCCTGTAAAAATTCATATCCCCTGTAAAAGCCAATAACGGGTATACCATTGTCTAAAAAGTTTAAAGCAACAGATGATATAACGGTATTTGCACTGGGCGCAGGACCACCAGAAAAAAGCATCCCAACCCTTTTGTAAGCAGGCCGTAATTTCATATACAATCCTCGTTTTTTAAAATTCTATAATAAGCAATCCCGGTTAAATAATACTTTTATATATGTTTTATAGCAATTAAAATTTTTATTGTTTTAAGATAACCAGTGCATCAACTGCCACCGGTTTATCACCATTAATGATAATTGGATTTATATCAATCTCAGCTATTTCTTCATATGTATTGATAAGTTCACTTAAACCAACTAAAGCTCTGGCAAGCATTTCTTTATCAACAGCAGGCGAACCTCTAAACGGTCCTAATAGTTTTTTTGTCCTCAATTCATCCATCATTTCATATGCGTCTATACTGGTTATGGGAGCAACCCTGAATGAAACATCCTGCAATGCCTCGGTGAATACACCACCCAACCCAAACATAACACATGGACCAAACTGTGGATCTTTAATAGAACCTAATACAAATTCCCTGTTATCACCGTCAAGCCACTCCTGTACCAGAACACCATCAAGCGGTATACCTTTACCAGTAATTTCATCATAGGCATTGGCTACATCTTCTTTTGTCTTCAGTTTTAACTTTACCATTCCTAATTCAGTTTTATGAGTTAGCGTATCAGAACATCCTTTCAAAACCACAGGGAAACCCAACTTCTGTGCATAATCAAGAGCTTCCTCTTTGCTTTTTGCCAGATAGTTCCTTGAAACAGGTATCCCTGCCATTTTCATTAATTGTTTTGAATCAAACTCTGATAATGCTTTTTGTCGTTTAGCTATTGCCTGATTTAAAATTTCACGCATATACCATACTCCTTTTGGTGACGTAATTATAATAGTTATACATCTTTGCAACACACAACACAGCCTCTTCGGGTGTATCATAAATGACACACTTAAACCTGCCACCGCAATCATGAATTGTTTCATCTTCAAAAGATTTTGAAAATGATACCGTTACTATAGGCTTGTTGTAAATTGCCATTAATTCTGTTAATCTGTCAAGAAATTCCTTTTCTAATACGTTTAATGATTTCATAAAATCATCATAAATACTTTTTTCCATTTTTCCCAGATTTAAAATTGACTCTGCAGCACGCAAAGCAAAAACTTTTGCGCCAATTATTCCCAATACTATCACTACATCAAATGCATCATTAGCAACCATCAATTCAACAGCATCTTTAAAAATCTGAAAATCAGGTTGCCCAACCAGATCAACAGGATTACCTCTGCTCCAGAACGGAGGTAACCGTTTATCAAGCTCTTCTACAATTGATTGTGGCAACTCAGGAATTAAAAGTCCACGTTCAACACATTCATCTGCTGTTATCACTCCCCAGCCACCACCCAATGTAACAATACCAATTCTATTCCCTTTTGGTAAAGGGAATGAGTCAAAAGCTGCTGAAAGGCTCAAAAGCTCTTTAGGTGATTCAGCTAAAACAATTCCTGTTTGTTGTACAACACCTTTAAATACAGAATATGAACCAGCCAGTGCTCCTGTATGTGATGCTGCTGCTTTGCTTCCTATTTCAGTTCTCCCTGCTTTCAGCGCTATTATTGGCTTTTTTAATGAAGTATTTTTTGCAATCTCAACAAAACTCTTGCCATCGTCAATTCCTTCAATATACATCAGTATTACTTTTGTTTCACTATCGCTTTTATAATATTCAAGATAATCTTCAATCTTTAATACTGCCTCATTACCTGAACCAACAAATTTAGATATTCCAATATTCTGACTTCTTGCCCATTCCAAAATCTGGAATCCCAGATTGCCGCTTTGTGCAATAATTGAAATTCCGCCAGGTTTTGGCCGGGTGATAGTTCCTGTAGCATACAATGAGCAGTGTGTATTGACAATACCCATAGTATTAGGTCCAACAATATGCAATCCCCGTGATTGAGCTAATGCAACAATATCATTTTCTAACATTGCCCCTTCTTTGCCAGTTTCACTAAAACCTGATGTTATCATAACAATATTGGTTATACCCTTCTCTATGCAATCCTGTAATATGTGCATAATTGTTTTAGAAGGCGTTGTTATAAATACAAGATCTACCGGTTCTGGTATATCCAATAATGAAGGATATGTTTTATATCCAAAAACCTCTGGAACGTTAGGATTAACAGGATAAAACCTTCCATTAAATTTTCCATCCAAAATATTGCTTGCAATATATGTTCCCCATTTCAATGGAACTTCAGAAGCACCAACAACAGCAACTGAGCCTGGATTAAACAAACTTTCAATCATAGTTTACCTCATGGACATTAATATATAATTTGTTTACTATCAATGAATGAATATTATATTTGTATGTCAACAATTTTGTGGGAAATATTTCAGTAGCCTTTTCTCTTTTGCTGTGATTCCCATTTCCATGCTGTTGCAACAATGGAATCAATATGGGTATAATGAGGTTGCCATTGCAACTGTAATTTTACTTTATTTGATGAGGCCACCAGAATTGCCGGGTCTCCCTTCCTGCGCTCTCCTTCCTGTATTTTAAAATCCCTACCCGTGACACGCCTTACTGACTCAATTACCTCTTTTACACTAAAACCTTTACCATTGCCTAAATTAAAAACGTCACTTTGATTTGTTTCAATAAGCTTTTTCAATGCTAAAACATGTGCATCACCCAGATCATTGACATGGATATAATCCCGTATGCATGTTCCATCC
>JAKPOE010000274.1 GCA_029548025.1 Spirochaetota bacterium | reverse complement strand
ATTTTGAGGAAGCCCCTGCTGGCACAGGTATTGGAAAATTTTTCTTGTTGATGTATGCAACCAAAACTTTATTTATTTTCTATCTTTGTTGCACAAGAGAAAAAGGGGCTTCATGCGCCTGCATTCAAAGACGACGTGCCTTCCGTGGCACGGCTGTTTATTGTTGTGATGATGGCAGTATCATTGTGAAGGAGCGCCAGCGACTGAAAAATCTATTTTTCAATTTTAAAAAAAATCGAGATACTAATCATCCGGCTCAGGATGACAGACGTTAACTTTTTCAAAAGGGAGTAAGATTTTTCACTATGCTCAAGATGTTATACTCAGCACTTTTATTCAAAAAAGCATCTCCATATTTTTTCTCATACTTTCCTTTGTTTGGCGACAAAAGTTTTATCGTTTTGTAAGGGGGTATTTATACGCTAAATACCCCCTTACCAACCCTGTGGAGCCACCTCAAACGGCGGTGTGCCTTATCCCGCTGTATGGATTATATCTTTGCCATCGTGCTGCGGAAGACATCCTGTCTTTGTCCTCGCACGAGCCATATGGCGCTACGGCATCCATGCCTTCGCTGTTTTTTCATTTTTACTCAGTAGGGATCACTTTTTGTAACAGAACATTCACTATTCACTTCAAAATCTCATAGGTGTGACAAAAAATGGGGTCAGAGCTTAAAACTTTTTCAAAACAACTATCGTTGCCATGACAATGTACTTTACAAAACATGGCGTATTGTGTATATTGAAAACAGCTTCGTAACGCATTATTGACTGTATGGAGCATTCCTGATAACGGATGATGGATTTCTGGAACCAATAGCTGAGTAACAACCGCTTATGAATGGTGATGACCCTATTAATATTGCATTAACCGATACTATTGATCTGCATGTGTTTCATCCTGCAGACATTACAGCAATTTTAGATGAATTTTTGAACAATGCTGTACTACAGGGGTATTTGCAGGTTGAAATAATTCATGGAAAAGGGAAATCGGTTGTAAAACACACTGTCCACAACTACTTAAAAAATGATAAACGAGTTTTGCAATTTTTTGATAAATCCGCTAATTGGGGAAGGACTATCGTAATACTTAAAAAAGAGGTTTAATGCAGTTGCATTAAAGGTGCTTTGCAATAATTACTCTTTACAATAATGTTTTGGTACAATACTATTAGGAAGTTATGGAAAATATGAAAAGCAGTAATACCACTGAAACGCAGATTATATCTCATGATGAAGCACACATGCTGGAATGGGATACCCTTATATCATTTATTGCCAATTTATGTTATACTCAGCCAGGCAAAAACTATTGCATGGGGATGCAACCACTTGATTATAATGAGATACTAGAGCAATATGCTAAGATTAATTGTCTTAAAGAAATATTGTCCATAGGGCATCATCCCGATTTTTCGGGCATACATGATATTACGTACTTGCTGGAAAAATCATCAAAAGGAGCAACTTTACAGCTTGATGAGATTTTTAAAATACGGTTGTTTATCACTGCACAATATAGAATTACTTCTTTTTTTAAATCAATCCAGTATCCACACAATGCGCTAACCGAATTGCAGATGCTCCATCCCTGTGAACAGCTATATACCATGCTCATTTCTTCATTAACGGATTCAGGAAATCTTAATGAAAATACCTATCCGGTACTTAAAAAACTGCAACGAGAGATTAATGATATACGCAATGCAATTGAAAAGTCATTGCAAAATCTTATTCATTCGCATGAGTACCAGCAGATTGTTCAGGAAAAAATTTTCACGGTAAAAAACAATCGATACTGTATACCCATTAAAACAACATTTAAAAACAAATTAAAAGGAACTATCGCAGATATATCATCTTCGGGTGCAACACTGTATATTGAACCTGGCAGCATTCATGACTTGAATAACACCCTGTTATATAAGGAATTAGATCTTCAACGCGAAATAGAAAAAATATTGCAAATACTATCGTCCACAATTGCTGAACATGCTCATTTGCTAATGGAAAATGCAGCCATAATAGGCTATTTAGATTTTTGCACTGCACTTGCCCGCTTTGCAGTAACCTACAATGCATCCACGCCTGCACTTTCCCGGCAACCATATCTGCGGTTGTTTAATGCAAAACATCCTTTGCTTGTGACAATGCATGGCAAAAAAATTGTACCATGCGATATTGAATGCGGCATCAATTTTAAATGTCTTATCATATCGGGCGTAAACACCGGCGGGAAAACAGTGCTTTTAAAAATGTTAGGGCTTTTTGCTCTTATGGTGCGATACGGACTCCCTATCACCGCCAGCCCTGATTCAACAGCAGGATATTTTGAATCAGTGTATGCTGACATTGGTGATGAACAGAATATTATGCAGTCGCTGTCAACCTTTTCCGGACAGATAAAAAATATTGTACGCATACTAAACCTTGCTAATGAAAAAAGCCTGGTGCTTATTGATGAGATTATTGTAGGTACAGACCCAAAACAGGGAGCTGCAATAGCACAAGCAGTGTTGCAGTATTTAGTAAATAAAAAAGCGGTTGTAGCCGTTACAACACATTATTCACAGCTAAAAGAAATTGCTTCTGTTGATAGCCAATTTGAAAATGCATCCGTTGTTTTTGATATCCATACCATGCAGCCCACCTATCAGGTGCTCATGGGTATTCCTGGGGCAAGCTATACTATTGAAATAGCAAAAAATTTGTCTTTACCGCAAAAAATCATTGATGATGCCATATCCTTACTTGACAGCACCTCGCTAACCGTGGACGCACTGCTTTCCCAAATAACCCAGCAATCGCATACATTACATCAAAAAGAACAGGAACTTGCACTATTAAAACAGGAGCTTAATCAATTAAAAAATGACTACGATAAAAAGATAAATGAGCTACAGCAACAAATAGAAAAAGTAACAAAAGAGCAGGCAATTGAATTTGTACATGAACTTCATCAATACCGAAACACCATCATTGACAAAATACGCACCATGCATTCAATGTCCATGAAGGATGCAACACAGCTTGTAAATGACATTACACAAATGCAGCTTTCATTGCAGGATACTATCAAACAGCTCCAGAAACCCTCTGAAGATTTTTTACCCTGTACTGTTGATACAGTGCAAAAAGGTTCAAAAGTATTTATAAAGCCACTGGAACAATACGGATATGTTGAAGATGTTGATGAAAAAAGCAAGCAGTTGAAAGTACGCATGGGTACTGTGAATAGCAGGTTTTCATTTGATGATGTGTATTGTATTCCGGAAAGCAAAAAGCTAACCACTGTTAAAACAAAAACCAATACAATAGCAACACAGGATATCCAGCATATACCAATGAGCATTCAGACAAAATATAATACCATTGATCTTCGTGGTTTATATGTTGATGAAGCATTGCAAAAAATGGATCATGAACTGGATAATCTTTTAAAAAACAATATCCCAACCGCTATTATTATTCATGGACATGGGACAGGCTCTTTAAAAAAAGCTATTCGCCAGTACCTTAAGCATTCGTTTTATGTAAAAGGCTACCGTCCCGGACAGCCGGAGGAAGGTGGTGATGGCGTAACAGTAGTGCAGTTGCGATGAGCTTTTCATAAACAATACAACAACAACAGTATGTACTATTAATAAATGTAATGAATGACTGCATGCATGTACTAATATTCTACTCTTTTATTGTACTTATTATATTTATTATACTTTGATAATCACCGCCTCATACGCATCAAGCGTGAGAGCACCCCCATGTATTGAAGAATGTGAAGAATGCGAAGAATGAATTGAAGAATTTCCACAGGATGAAAGCAACACCTCGCCTTCTAACCCAATGGTTACATCCTTTTTTGCTTTTGAAAAATTCAATGCAATCATCAACTGTTCATTGTTATGGCATCGTTTATACAGCAGCACATCATCCGGTGCAGGTACAAATTCAATATCACCCGCATACAGAGCAGGATGCAATCTTCTGATGGCAATACAATCCTTATACAGGTGTAATATTGACTGCTTGTTACCCTGCTGCTGCAAAACATTAGTGGTTACATAATCACTATTGACCGGCAGCCACGGTTTACCGTTTGAAAAGCCTGCATTCTGAGTCATATCCCATTGCATGGGAGTACGTGCTTTATCCCTGCCTTTGTGAAATGGCCAGTACTTCTTTCCCAGCGGGTCCTGTATCTGGCTGCGTTTAATCTTCCCATCAACCATACCTATCTCTTCGCCGTAATAAATAAATGGCGTTCCCTTCTGGGTTAACAGCATCACTGCTAACAGCTTTGCCTTCTGCACATCATTATTTGCCAGCCGTGTTATTGCTCGCGACTGGTCATGATTGGACAGTACATGACATGGCCAGCCACTATCGCCAATAGCATGGTACCAATTTTTTAAGATACGTTCAAACTCGCGTGCGTTAAAGCGTGCGTAGATAGTTGAAAAATCAAATGACAGATGCAACTCATCATTATTACCCAGGTACGATGCAGCCATCGCTGGCTCTTTTTCACCTTCGTTTGGATATGTTTCACCAACGCTCATAGTATCACCATAACTATCTAACAATTGACGTAACTCTTTCAGGATATCATGTATCTCAGGCTGATTGCGATCATATATATGAACCTGCAAATCATGACGTCGTGGATAGGTTAAACGTAACCTATAGGGATTGCTTCGTACATTAATATCCTTAACAATATAGTTGATTACATCAAATCGAAAACCCTTTACACCCATGTCAAGCCAGTAGCGCAGTACATCAACCATTGCTTTTTTAACTTCAGGATTATGCCAGTTCAAATCAGGCTGCTGCTCGGTAAAAAGATGAAGATAGTAGTGACGCGTCAACTCATCCCACGTCCATGCTCTACCGCCGAATGCAGCCATCCAGTTATTGGGCACTTTACCATTTTTTCCGGGGTGCCATATATACCAATCACGCTTTGGATTATCAACTGATGAACGTGATTCCACAAACCACGGATGCAGGTGCGATGTATGGTTCAACACCATATCCATGATGATAGCAATGTTGCGTTTTTCGGCTTCTTTTAATAATTTTTTAAAATTGGCGATAGTTCCAAATATCGGATCTATTGAACAATAGTCACTCACATCGTAACCAAAGTCATACATTGGTGAGCGGTAAATAGGCGATAGCCATATACCATCAACACCTACATCCTGAAGATAATCAAGCGATTGGATGATACCCTCCAGATCGCCAATGCCATCATTATTTGAATCCTTAAAGCTGCGTGGATATATTTGATACAGTACACCGTGTTTCCACCAGCTCTTTGTTATGGGTTTACTCATAATCTCTTTCTTTTGATTCTTTTGAACCTTGCTTAGATGGTGTAGTTATAGTTTCCATCTGAGCTTTTACATCATCCCCCTTGCCTACTGCCTTTAACGCTTTAAAAAATGCAGCAGCGGTTTCATATACTGCCTTATCAACACGATCGCGTATCTTTGCATTGTTATAATATTCATCATTCATTGCATCTTTAAACGGTTTGAAGAGCTTTTTCATATTGCCGCCCTTCATGTTATTTGCCAGGGCATACTCTTCCATCTTTTTCCACAGTTCCATGGATATGCCTTTATCAGGGTCTTTTTCGTACGTAGGACCTTTTTCAACTGCTACTCCATATTCATCCATATCTATCCCCCAGATAACGTTCTGCCACAGCGTACCAACATTAGCTTTAAAAATGCCATACCTGTAAAACTGCCCAACGTCTTCAATGGATGTACCGGTGGTGCCATGCTGTGCAATACCAACACCCCATGGTGACATAGCCCTGTAGGTATTGTGAGTTAATTGTAGATCAATATTACCACGAACATTGCCATGAGTTGTTCCATTATTGATGGCAATTAAATCAGGGCATTGCCCCAATTTTGTCAATGCCTCTACAAGTGTCACTGCTTCACTTACCGAAGAATTGCCATGAGCTCCTCCAATCT
The DNA here is from genome assembly GCA_029548025.1 of Spirochaetota bacterium. The sequence goes on along the minus strand of JAKPOE010000274.1, from coordinate 1,035 downwards.
CGCCAACCTCGGATTCATACATTAAACCAGCTCGTATAACCTGCTCACTTAGCAATATGCTCAATGCAATATTCTGTTCCATCGGCAAAAATGAAACATCAATTGAAAATGAACCATATCCTGCCTCTATTGAAGCTTTTATTATTGCATCGGCTTTATCAAACGCCTTACGGCTCACCTCCTGAACAGTGGTATGGTCTCTGTGGCATGTAAACGGCACTGCCTTTTCACCTGCATTGCCCATCTTGTCATTTAAGCTGACAACCAGTTTAATAAAATCTGCAGGTGTAAGCCCTGTATAGCCACCTGACAGGTCGCTTTCTGAAAGAGCCAGTTCATATATAACCGGTGCATTCAACTCCATCGATGCCTTTATAATCCCTGGAATAGCAATTTCATGGCGTGTATTGACAGCCATAGCTACCCAGTGGTTTCCTTCCTTCATTGCGGATTTTATGATTGATTTGCCATTGACATGCATCACTTTTGAATCGGGAAATGCTTTTTTAAAGTTTTCTGGTCGTAAATCAAGAATATTCATAGTTCCCCCTGATGTGTATTGTAATATTTGCTAATACCGTAATACTATCAATTATTTATTCAAGTAAAATTTGCCGTGATAATTACATTTTTGCAAAAGATTGTATGCTATATCATATAACAAGTTATAGCTATACATGGAGTTACCCTATTATTACATAATTATTTACTATATTATGAATTTTTGTAATATAATTGAAGCCTCTGAACAAAAATAAAAATTCTAAAAAATCATACTTCCAACGCTAAAAATTGTCAATTTTTCAAAAAATAAACCTTCCCATAGATTTTACCATGATGTTTCCAATGCTACCTCATCACTGTTACCTTCCTTAAATCTTGTTTTGCCACTACATTTTATTACCATCCTTATACAACCCTTATACCACGTGATGCACTATGAGACTTTTCATTCGATACAGATTATAGGCAGCGGCAATCAGAAACGCATGCTGACTATTTTTATAAAGCCCCCGATAGCGTATCTCGGTAAAC
>JAKPOE010000256.1 GCA_029548025.1 Spirochaetota bacterium | reverse complement strand
CGGTGGCGAAAAAGATACCACATTAGATTTAATAAGTGATTTTATTATTGATGCCAATATCATACACGAAGCAATGAACCAACCGATAGGCGCGGATTATGATAATGATGATGCGATATTTTTGCTGAATTATTACAATGCAGGCGTTGGTACTATAGCCTGGCGATTAGTAGGAAACAATCTAAGTAATTACAATGAACGATTAAACAACCAGAATGTATTACAACGTTGGGTTGGTATTAGCAATAGTTGTATTGCGGTAAATCGATATACTAAGTATGGATTTAAAGCGGTAAACGCAGAAGATGTCAATATTGCATACCCTTCTACAGTAGATTATATTTTGTTTTATGAAGCAGAGATATGCCCTTTAAACCTGCCATATACATACCATTTAGGATGTCATGATGAAATTTATGATAACCAAAATAGCCACAGTATAGCAACTGATTATGGCGATTCTTGTTCAACGGGAGGTGCTATGAAAAGTATGTTTACGTGCCAAGAAAATGGTATTTACAAATTTCATGCATCATCAGACGTCAAAGCTTTCAAAGATGATTTAATAACAGATGATTTAGATAGTGCAGATTTTGAAGTGCGATTTGTAGTTTATCAGGACAATACACTTTCAACAATTATCGCTTCATCACCTATTACTTCAATAAATTACCCATCAACTATTTTAACGACTCCACAGGTAAAAAACTTTGATATAGAATCTCCACCTTTTAACTTATCAGCTGGAAATATTGTGATGGTAGAGATTTCAATTGTGAGTGTATCTATTGCATATGGTGCAAGAAAATACGTATTTCATTTTTATAATAGCGTTTTTGAGTTGTTATCTGACAATACATCATGTGAAGATATAACAGATGAAACCGGATTATTTAAACCATTTGTTACGGACTTTGATTATAATTTATGCCTGGAAGATTATCTAAAATTAAAGAATAATAAGAAAGGTTATATCCTTTTAGAAGGTAAAAAAGCATGGATA
>JAKPOE010000219.1 GCA_029548025.1 Spirochaetota bacterium | reverse complement strand
AGAACAGTTACATTAAAGGATACATGGGCAAAAATAGTACAAAAAGAAGGGTGATTGTTTCAAAAGTATTGACAAAATTTTTATCAGAATAAACATTGTGCTATAAAGGTGTTATGGTGTTGTTTTGCCCGGTGGTGTAATTGGCAACACATCTGACTCTGGATCAGAGAAGTCCAGGTTCGAGCCCTGGCCGGGCAGATGTCCATTATAAAGATACTTCAATTATAAGTCATATAAGTTACAATTTCCCCAGCATATCAATTGCCATGTATACTGTTGCTCTTATTATCTTCATTATTACATATTCAGGGATAATGGTAACCCGCCTGCCAGGCATTAACATTGACAGGCCATCAGCAGCTTATTTTGGAGCAATTGCAATGATTGCTGCAGGTGTTTTATCTTTTGAAGAGGCAATTGCCGCTATAGATTTCAATACAATAGCACTGCTTTTAGGAATGATGATTGTTATTGCAACTCTTGAACTGGATGGATTTTTTGCTTTTGTTGCTCATAAAACAATTGCTTTTTCCAAAACGCCATCACAATTATTGTGGATAATAACATTTACTACCGGTATTGCCAGTGCATTTCTGGTTAATGACGCTGTTGTTTTAATGTTTACCCCTGTTATTATCTCAATATGCCGCCATGCACAATTAGATCCTAAACCTTATTTAATAGCTGAAATTTTAGCATCTAACATTGGAAGTTCAATGACCATTACCGGTAACCCGCAAAATATGCTGATTGGTATTTATTCAAAGATTCCCTATATATATTTTATACTGCATCTGTTCCCTATTGCTATACTCGGCATGATAATTATTATTATTGTTATTAAACGGATATATTCGCAAACCTTTGAAGCACCATCACTATTACATTACGATGAAAATGAAGAAAATGAATATGATTACAACCTTAGTTCTATGATCTTTTCTGTACCAATTTTTTTGATTATGACTATACTTTTCCTTTTTCATCATATGCTTCATTTGTCAATACCTCTTATTGCTCTGATTGGAAGTTCTTTTATTCTTTTATTAGGGAAAATAAAGCCTTCAAAAATTATAAAAGAAATTGATTGGGTGTTACTGTTATTTTTTGCTTCACTATTTATTGTCGTAAAAGGTGCTGAAAAAGCAGGGATATTGAATATAGTGATGCATTACTCACAGCTTAATAATACTTTTTATAGTACTATTGTATTACATGGAATAAGTCTTATCTCTTCCCAGATAATCAGCAATGTGCCCTTTGTCATTCTTCTCGTTCCAATACTGAAACAAAACAACAGCAAACTGCTATGGCTGGCATTGGCTTCATCATCAACCCTGGCAGGTAATGCCACAATAATTGGTGCCATGGCTAATCTTATTGTTCTGGAATCAGCAGCAAGAGCAGGTATCAAAATAAGCTTTATAGAATTTTTAAAACCTGGATTAATGGTTACAATAATAACCTTGTTAATGTCAATTGTGCTATTATATCTTCAACTGAACTTTCAGTTGCTATAAATTTCATAGTATCAACTACCACGTTTATATCATACAGGAAAATCAAAACAAAATTGTAAATACCCGTGTGATTACAAAATATTTGATAAGCTGCTTTTTATCTTTTGCTTTCAAGCATATAAAAAAATGAAAAAAACACTATTGATAGCTACCTATAAATATATGCAAAGGTAAGTGGTACATAATTATTTTAATTATTTGTTGACATCTTTCAATAAATAAATTATTCTTATGAATAATTATACAATAATTTGTTATTACCTTTCACAACACATTATTGTATATCAGGATACACTATTAATATTTTAATTGATGAGTAATTGCATGCAAATTGATGTTCATAAAGAAGGTCCACTATTAATACTTACCTTAAACGGACGCTATGATATCTCAAAGATTCATAATTTTGAAACTATATACCGACAAAATTTAGAAGATAATCCAAAAATCATTGCACTTAATTTACGGGATCTAAAATATATTGACTCATCCGGTATTGGTTCATTGGTACGCTGTATGAACCTTGCATTGAAAAACAATATTGAATTTATTTGTTATGACATCAATGAAAATGTTGAAAGCATTTTTAAAATAGCAAAACTTGATCAATTTATATCCATATTAACCCATGACGAGTTTATAAAAAAATATATTAAAAAGCAATAAGTTCTTTTAGTGTGCCTTTTTCTTCTAATAGTTGTATTAGTGCATCAACTATAAGCGGGTCAAATTGCGTGCCTTTATTTTTTTCCAACTCTTGTTTAGCTTCATGGAGCGATAGTCCCTTTCTATATGGTCTGTCGCTCAACATGGCATCAAGGGCATCGGCAACAGCAATGATCTTAGCTTCAACAGGGATTTTATTGCCTGACAATTCATAATATCCCTGCCCATCAATTCGTTCATGATGGTACATCACAATTGTTGCAATATCCTTTAAATAATCAAGCGTTGATAATATTTTCATGCCGCGTATGGGATGACTTTGTAAAAGCAACTTTTCCCTATCAGTTAATTTCCCATTCTTCTCGATAATTTCAATTGGTATGCCAATTTTTCCAATATCATGCGCAGCGGCAGCATGATTGAGCAATCGCATCTTTTCTTTTGGTAAGCCAAGATGTTTACCAATTGCAAGCGAGTACTGTGCCACCCGTGCAGTATGACCGCTGGTATAGGGATCTTTATCTTCCATGGCGCTTATGAGCACACTAATGATTGCGAATACCTTTTCATCTAATTGTTTATCAAGTGATACTTCTGGATTATTTGATCCGGCTAACAATTTCTGCATATATTTTAAAATACTATCGAAACCATTATTATCTATGGAAAATAAATAGGTATAATTGCCCTTTTCATACTGTTTCAGAACCTTCAGCATACTTCGAGCAACACCGTAATATTGTTTATGCAAAACTTTTGCTATAATAATAAATGATATGTTGAAAATAACAATAATAACCGCAATGAAGAATACACTTTTAAGCAATAATGACAGATGATACTGATTTAAAATAAAATGATTAAATAACAGGAAAAGAACAGTTATAGTAACTATCGCAGACAGTAATATGCAATAGAGTAACACTGTTACCTTTTTCATTTTCATAGTAGTATATTGTAAAAAACTTGCAATAGCCATACATTACACCTCATTACTCACCATACGTAAAATAATCGTTTTTGATGAAATAAACCAAAAATATAATATTTTTTATAAGCAGGTTATTAAAATTAATATTGACGATATAATGCAGACAGTTACATCTGTTTATATCAACATTGCATGCAATACACAAAATTAACCATACTTAAAAAAGGTAGCAAAAATGTCAAGGATACTTTCAGGAATACAACCATCGGGTACATTGCATATAGGTAATTATTTTGCCATGATGAAACCCATGATCGAATTGCAATATAACAATGAACTTTTCTGCTTTATTGTTAATTACCATGCTTTAACCAGCATTCACGATCCCCGTCTGCTGGCACAAAATACAGTAGATGCTGCTATGGATTTTATTGCACTGGGGCTGGACCCTGATAAAGCACATTTCTGGGTACAGGCCGATATCCCTGAGGTTACCGAATTATCATGGATACTATCGTGCCACACCAGCATGGGGCTTCTTGAACGAAGTCACAGCTATAAGGATAAGATTGCAAAAGGGATTATCCCCAATGCCGGACTTTTTACCTATCCTGTACTGATGGCTGCTGATATTCTTTTATTTAATGCAGAGTTAGTCCCGGTTGGCAAGGATCAAAAACAACACCTTGAGATAACACGAGATATTGCACAGCACTTTAATCAGATGTATGGTGAAATCTTTGTTATACCCGAAGCAATGATTCCTGAGGATATTGCTGTAATACCGGGTATTGATGGACAGAAGATGTCAAAAAGCTACAACAATACCATCAATATATTTGAAGATGAAGCCAGCCTTAAAAAGAAGGTAATGCGAATAGTTACCGACTCGCAGCCAGTAGAAGCACCTAAAAATCCTGATAGCTGTAATCTATTTGCTTTGTACAGGCTATTTGCTGAACCTGAAAAAACACAAATACTTAAAGACCGATACTTAAAGGGTGGCATAGGATATGGTGAAGTAAAAAAAGAGCTTTTTGCAATGATATGGGAATATTTTGCACCATTTAGAGCTAAACGAAAAGCGCTTGAAAATAACAAACATGACATAGCATCCATACTAAAAAAAGGGGCAGAAAAAACCCGGCCACTGGCTATAGAAACCATTCAACGGGTTAAAGAAGCCACAGGATTAAAATATTTAAAATAAAAATATTAATCCCTTATATGCTATTATTTTTCACTCTTTTTTATAACTACAAATTTATGGATCCCTCCACGCTTTACCAGTAAAAGCAGCGTCTCTTTCTTTTGATAGTGTGCTAATAGCTCATTATAGCGTGATACATTTTCTACCGGCGTGTTTTCAATCTCTTTGATAATGTCACCAACCATCATCCCCGCCTGATATGCAGGCCCGTCTTCACTAACCTCCATGACTATAACACCTGTTGTATCGGTTATCCTGAATTTATATGCATTTTCCTCGGTTATATCGCCAACACGCAGCCCAATTATGTCAAGTTCTACTGCTTTTTCTTCCATAGCTTGCTGTTGAGGGAGTTCTGCAATGATGACATCAACATCCATCTCTTTGCCTGCTCTAAAGATTTTAACTTTTGCAGTAGAGCCAGGCTTTAAAGCGGCAACATTACGGCGTAATTGATTTATATCCGAAACTGTTGTGCCATTGACAGAAACAATAATATCGCCAATTTCAAGATTAGCGTTTTTCGCAGGTGAATTGTTCATAACATCGGCAACGACAACCCCTTGCTTACCGTCATATTTAAAATTTTTAGCAATTTCAGGAGTAATGTTTTGAATATACACACCCAACCAGCCTCGCGTTACCTTACCTTTTTGTATCAGTTCGTCTACAACCTGCTTTACCATGTTTGAAGGTATGGCAAACCCTATACCCATATAACCGCCATTTCGGCTAAATATTGCTGTATTTATACCTACGAGTTTTCCTGTAACATTAATAAGGGCCCCGCCAGAATTTCCCGGATTTATTGCCGCATCAGTTTGAATAAAATATTCATAATCAGCAAGCCCAAAACCTTCTCTGCCTGTTGCGCTGATAATTCCCATCGTTACCGTATGCCCAAATCCAAAAGGGTTTCCTATAGCTATGGCAATCTCTCCAACCTTTAATGTGTCTGAATCGGCCATTTCAGCAACAGGAATGTCTTTGGGAACATCTCCCTGTATTTTTATTACTGCAATGTCAGTAGCAGGGTCAGAGCCTATGAGCTCACATGGGAATGTACGCTTATCAAATAAAGTAACGGTTATTGATTTTGTGTTTTTTACAACATGATTATTGGTTACTATATATCCTCGTTTATCAACAATAACACCTGAACCAACAGCTTTAGCCTCTTTTGGCATAGGAAACGGCATTGGCATCTTTCTGGCATCACGCGGTGAACCCATTTTTTTCTCGGCAGATATACTCACAACAGTAGGAATTGCTTTATTGGTTATGGTCACCAATTGCTCATTGAATGTATTTAAATCAGCAATCGATGTTCCTTGCTGTGTTTTTTTGATTGTGTTTTTTGCATCAACAGTAACTATCGCACACAAAATAATGACACAAACTGTTATACCATGAAATTTCATTTTCATAATGCATTCCTTGTAATGAAAAAAATATTTTTATTGCATTTAAAAGTATATGTATTCAATTTTATTAACACTGCATGATAACGTTATACCATTGTTCGGTGCAGTATTAATAGCAATAACTATTGTAATACCTTTATTTCTTATAATCATACTATCATTGTTGTCAAGTCATTTAGCTTTGAGGTTTTAATTTAATTAATCGTTATGATGAGCACCATTAATACCACCAGTGTTTTATTTTTTTCTATATCGATATAATGCTATAGTGTATAAAGAAGATCACGATGGGTGGCTTATGACCTCGCCAAAAAGACAAAACTATCTGGCGATAGTTATCCTGAAATCGTGTTTCAGTATTTAACGTTACATTCCTGGATTCTGAGTCAGGTCCGAAATGACAATGTGTTGAGTGTTATTCTGAGCGTTAGCAAAGAATCTCATTAGTGTGAGGAGATTTTCTTTGACACTGTGTGCCATCAGAATGATAATGAGTGAAGATTATTTTTCAGTTGCGTTTTTTCTTTAAAATGATACTATCGTATATTATTATTTTCAACGAATCTCAGAGAAAATTTATTGTAAATAATATCATGGATTAGCGAATGAAAAAGATTTATTCACCGATGGTTATAGTAGCAATGTTTGGTGCGCAGTTATTACTGTCATGCTCACATCCACAACGCTATAGTCTGTCACAAATGGCTATGGGTACAATAGTAACCATCACTGTTGACGCTCCATCGCATGAAAAAGCACACAATGCAATACAAGCAGCATTTGACAAAATCAAGCAGATTGAAGCGTTGATGAGCCTTTACAAGCAGGACAGTGATGTGTCAAAAATAAATGCAAATAGCAAAACTCATGTAAGCAAAGACACCTTTACCGTCATTGAACAATCCCTGGAACTATCGCACAAAACAAATGGGCTTTTTGACATAACCTTTGCATCAATAGGCAAATTATGGAACATACAATCGCCAAACTTCATTCCTCCATCACCACAAACCATCAATACCTATAAGCCGTGTATAGGATATCAACGTATTCATCTCCATCCGGAAAATCTTGAGGTCATCAAAGAAAAACCCTGTATACAGATTGGTCTTGGCGGCATAGCAAAAGGATATGCAATAGACCATGCAATAGTAACATTGAAAAATATGGGTATCAAAGAAGCTATTGTTGAAGCTGGTGGTGATCTTAAGGTTATTGGTAACAATTACGGTCATGGCTACACCATTGCAATAAAGCACCCGCGTAAAGAAGGAATTTGCGGAACCGTACTGCTGTTCAATGGACAGTCCATTACTACAAGCGGCGACTACGAACGCTTTGTTATTTACAAGGGTAAACGCTACCACCATATACTCAATCCTAAAACAGGGTATCCTGCCACAAGTGATGTCATCTCTGTTTCGGTGATTGCCAGCAATGCTACTGTATGCGATGGATATGCAACTGCTTTATTTATAATGGGGTCAGAGCAAGCAATGTCGTTTTTGTTGCACAATGCATCGTTACAACTCCAATGTATTATTATTGACTCAACAATGAAAATATATGTATCAAAAAGTTTGGTGCCCTGCACTTCGTTCAAAGGATATACTGTGGTTCCTTTTTAGTTTATTATTTTTGGCGATAGTTACTGACCATAAATCAAGTTGCTAAAAAATTTATTTTTCCCAATGACAAAATAGTTGCAATTCTTAATTGTTTATGATTGATTAACAGTGTGGAAATGGTAAAACTTTTTAATGAGGATGACTATGGAACTTTCTGAATATGCCGGGCAATCAACAAGAATCAATGACTTCTATATTCATGTATCTGATGGAATACAACTCTATTGCATAGATTTTATTCCAAAACATGACAATGTATCAAAACCAATAATTTTTTTTGTTG
>JAKPOE010000211.1 GCA_029548025.1 Spirochaetota bacterium | reverse complement strand
TACCCCAACCATAGTGCTGATATGTTTAACAACCGCTAAATTGTGTGCAACAAAAAGATACGACATCCCGCATTGTTCCTGAATATCAAGCAATAAATTCAGAATCTGTCCCTGTATTGATACATCAAGCGCTGATATTGGTTCATCCAGTACAATAAATGATGGGCTTAATGCAATCGCCCGCGCAATCCCTATCCGCTGCCGCTGTCCGCCGCTGAGCTCATGAGGATAGCGTGATGCAAAGTGTTTATCAAGTCCAACCATTGCCAATAATTCAGATATCCTGCTGACAATATCTTTTTTTGTCAATTGGCAATGAATCTTCAGCGCTTCAGCAATTATCTTTTCAACAGTCATACGAGGATTCAGCGAACCATAGGGATCCTGAAAAACTATCTGCATATTCTTTCTAAACTGCCGTAATTCTTTTTTTTGTAATGTATGGATAGGAGTATTCCGTATCATTATTTCTCCGCTATCAGGTTCAATGAGGCGGAGTAATGCACGGGCTAATGTTGTTTTACCGCATCCACTTTCGCCAACCAGCCCATAGGTATTCCCTTCAGGTATGGATAAGCTTACCCTATCAACAGCTTTTACAAGCCCATGCTTGCCCAACGCTCCTTTTTTCATTACAAAGGTTTTAACTATATCCTTTGCACTTACAATAATTTTATGTTCCATTGATTATGCTATTCTTTTCTACACTGTTATTATGCGTTCCTGCCATGTTGAATCATAGTCTGCCTTCAGAACAGGATCATCTCCGCATCGATTGCTTAACATCAAATCATGAATCAGAGTTCAGGATAACTATCGCCAAAAATTTTTATTCATTTACATTGCTTCATTGCAGCAATCCACAATAGTTATGCAAAATAATCAATTGTCAACCCTAATTTATTGTGAAAATTTTTACTTGCATATATAGCATATATAATTTTAGTATATATCTATAAAAAATAAGTACAGTCATGGGGTGCTGGTATGCAAAAAATATTCCGATTACTTTCATTATTGATAGTTGCAAGTATTGTCATAACCAGTTCAGGATGCGCAACGGTATACAGGCAGCAAAAGAAGAAGATAAATGAAAACTATCAGGAAGGTATCCAGCTCTATAAGCAAGGTGACTATAAAAATGCAAAAGAACATTTTGAAACGGTGCTTTCTATTGATCCTCAGCATTCAGGGGCAAAGCAATATTTGATCATTACAAACGAAGCCCTGCAAAAACGGACTAAAAAATATTATAATGCTGGTATACAATATAAACGTAAAGGTGATTTAGAAAATGCGTTGATTCAATTTCTGCAAGCCCAGCAGCACGATCCTGATTATAAAGATGTTAAACAACAAATTTCAAATATACGCAGTTCAAAGTATGCAACAAAAAAATATAATACTTATTACTCTACTGCAAAGAAACAATATGAAAAAAAGAGATATATCGCTGCTTATAAAAACTGTAATAAAGCCGAGCTATTTGATCCCAATAGTCTTGACCTTATAACATTAAAGGCAAGGATAAAAAACCAACTTGATAACAATTCATATCCTTACACATCAAAAGCAGAAGCAGCTAAGACAAAAAATCCTGCTCTTGCAAAAAAATATTGTAATAAAGCGCTTGCTGTCAATCCGTGGGATGAAAAAGCTCAAGCTATAGCAAAAGATATTAAACGGATTGAAAAGCTCAATGATCTCTATGCAAATGGTGAAAAAGCGTACAAAAAAGGAGATTATGTAACAGCCTACCGGGCATTTAAACAAATTGACAACAATGAACCGGGATACAGGAATACCGCAAATTATCTTGCAACCATTAAAACCAAATTAGAGGCAAGCATCAACACCTACTATCAAAATGGCGTTACCTACTATGAGCAGGATAACTTTAAGGCTGCTATTGCCGAATGGGATATAGTACTCCTTATTAACCCTGATCACCAAAAAGCACGTGAATATCGTGAACGGGCAGTAACAAAATTGGAATTGCAACAATCACTTCAGTAAAAAGGCATAACCTTTTACACAGCTTTTTGCAATACCTTGCCTGATATTAAATGCTTGATTGCTTCATCAAGCCCTTCCAGGGTAAGTTCAAACATGGGGAATATATTTTTTATCATCCGCGTAGTCTGGATATAATCCCATGAACGCTGCGGGATAGGGTTAAGCCATAGTGAATACTTA
>JAKPOE010000210.1 GCA_029548025.1 Spirochaetota bacterium | reverse complement strand
GCATATAAAACATGACTGCCGTCAAGTTGTCCAATAGGCATAAGATTTAAGCTTGTTACCAGAAAGCCTATCCAGCCAGCCCATGCAAGGGGAGAAAGATATACATCATAGCCTTGTGGGATAGTTCCTATTATAATTTTTACAAAAAAAGAAAACAGTAATGAATCGCCAAATATAGGAACTAAACTATCACCAGTTAATTGCGGAAGAGGTTGCACACTCGATTGCATTAGTCCTGCAATTATTACGATACAACTGATAATAAATCCTGCTATAGGACCCATTGCTCCAATGTATAATAAAACACGTTTATCGGGAATGGGCGACCTTATTCGTATTATGGCTCCCATGGTTCCTATCAATGATGGGAACGGTATAAAATAGGGGGGTGTTGCAATAACTCCAAAATAGCGCGCAGTGATATAATGTCCCATTTCGTGGGCAAAAAGGATAGCAAGCAAAGATAATGAAAATGGTAAACCATTTATAATAATAGCAAGTATTGAACCACCACCATTTGAACCCGCGATTGACGTCGTTATAAATGTTGCTATGAAGAGCAAAATTATAGTAATCCATTTTGGTTTATAATAAGGATCATATTGTGGAACAACTACTCGTTGCTCCATGTTAAGAGCTTCAAAATAGCGCTTGAGTATTATCTTTACTTTTGAATACAATGTTATGGTATTGTCCATGGTATTATTCTATTACTATAAGAGCATCAACAACTACGGGCTTATTCCCGCTTATAATCACAGGATTACAATCTATCTCGGCTATCTCAGGATGTAATACCGGTAGTACACTTACAATAACAATCAATTGTGCCAGTATATCCTTATCCACTTCATCCATATTCCTAAATTTTCCCAATAACGTCTTTGCTTTTATATCATTGAGCATTTCATACGCATCACGTTGTGTTAAAGGAGCAATTCTGAATGTGACATCCTGTACTGCTTCAGTATATATGCCTCCTAAACCAAAAAGCACTGATTGAGCAAACCCTTTATTATTAACCGCACCAACCATAAATTCCCGTTTTCCTTCAACCATTGGGTATGCCAGTACCGGGATAGCATATCCAGCACGGTTTTGAATGGTTTGAAATGCCTGCTTTGCTTCAATACTATCCTTCACCGGTAAAATAACAAGCCCCTTTTCTGTTTTATGCATAATATCGGGATGACATGCTTTCATCACTATAGGATAGCTCATGGATGTAACAATACCATCTAATTGCTTTTCATTTTCAATCAGCCTTTCATCAGGGATTGGAATACCATACAAGGACAACAATCGTTTAGCCATATATTCATCCAAGGCTTTCTGATTATTCTTCTTAGCACCCTGGATAATTGCTTTTGCCTCAGAGTTGGTTTCTGGTAATGTGATAGGTTCATACGGTAAACGGTTTATAATTTCCTTATAGCGCAATAATGCAGCTAATGCCTTCGCAGCCTTTTCAGGTGCGTCAAACACAAGGACATCATGATCTTGCATGGCTTTTGTAAAATCATCCTGATAGTCATAAAACGATGACATAACCAGAGGGATTCCATATTTTTTGGGGATAGTTCCTGGTGTATGCAGATCACTGGGGAACATATTGATAATATCTTCAGGTTTCTGGATATTTAAAATCTCTCGTATATGAGGGTAAACTGCTTCAACAAATCCTTTTCTATAGGCACCATGTATGCAAAGAGCATCAACCTCACCACTTTGTATTGCCAGTTCCGGGATTTTAATGGTTAATACATCTAAATCCAGATTGAAGGTTATATCAACAGGGTTACCTGCCTGTGCATGAGGTGGTATAAGAGGTTTAATGTTACTCTGTAATCCCTCACTAAATGTTGGAACAATAAATCCTTCTTTCTCACAGCTATTTGCCATTGATGTTGCAGGACCTCCTGAATTGGTAATAATCCCGACGCGATTTCCTTTTAACCCTGGCTGCGTTGCCAGCATATACCCATGAAAATAAAGTTCTTCAATAGAATGAACCCTGATAATACCAGCCTGTTTAAATAATCCTTCATAAAGATAATCCGGTCCGGCCATAGCACCGGTATGACTTGAACCAGCACGAGCTCCAGCCTGAGAACCACCAACATATTGAGCTATAATCGGCTTTTTTGATGTTATTGTTATAGCCACATTCAGAAAACGTTTTATATCACGTATTCCTTCAATATACAATGCAATAGCTTTTGTCTGTTCATCATTAGCAAGGTATTCTAAAACATCAATAATGGATATATCTGCTTCATTGCCAACACTTACAGCTTTACTCAATCGTATTCCATGATTCTTTAAATAGCGAAGTGTTTGGGTAATATATGTACCGCTCTGGGTAGCAAATCCCAGTGAACCTGGCCTGTCAATATATTCCATCACCGTGGTATTCAATGATATTTCAGTATTGACAATACCCATGCAGTTTGGACCTAAAAATCTGATGCCGTTTATGCCTGCTGTTGATTTAAGCTTATCCTCTAATAGTTTTCCTTCCTGACCAATCTCCTTAAATCCTGCGCTGATGATAATAGCTCTTTTGGTACCTATTGTACCAAAGTCTTTCAAAGTATCGGGAATATTTTGTGCAGGTATCACAAAGAATGCGCAATCAACAGCCTCAGGTAAATCAAGTGGCGACTTGTACGTTTTCAGTCCAAAAACTGATTCCTCTTTAGGGTGAATAACATAGATTCTCCCCTTATACCCATCTTTCATAATGCTGAGTAAATGCAGTGTTGCCATCTTTAATGGATTGCTGCTGGCTCCTACCACTGCTATTGAAGAAGGATTAATCAATTTTTCAAGTGGATTCATGCTATCCTCCATTTGTTTTTTATGCATTACGACATGGCATACTTATTTTGCAATATAAAAATGAATAATCGTTATTTAATTTATGGTATGTTTTTATACAACAGATACTAAAAATTCCATACTATAGGAAAGACAATGTATCCCCCTTTAGATGCTTTTATATATTTGAAGCCTCTGAACAAAAATAAAAATTCTAAAAAATCATACTTCCAACGCTAAAAATTGTCAATTTTTCAAAAAATCAACCTTCCCATAGATTTTACCATGATGTTTCCAATGCTACCTCATCACTGTTACCTTCCTTAA
>JAKPOE010000233.1 GCA_029548025.1 Spirochaetota bacterium | reverse complement strand
TGCAGAATTTTCAGCATCATTTACCGGCGGCTATCTGCTACGGGGCGATGACCACTGGGTGATGTACTCTCCCGATTTGTACTGGTACTTTTCGCCTTTCCATTTACCGTTCCTTAAAACACATCCCTGTGTTGTTGAATTGCGATTTAATGGAACTTTTATAACTCCGCCATGGTATAAAAGTAAAATGTATGAGGTACAGGATCCTGATAAAAATCCATGGCTTGAATCAGAAGACAGGCTTTATATTGGTGGTCCTGAAACATTGCGAGGCTGGGAGGTGCTGGATCTTGATTTTCCTGATTCATGGCGGTATGGATTGTTTCACAGGATACTTTACGGAGCTGAATTTAGAGTTCCTATCCATCCCACATTTTTGTGGCTGGTATTTTTCTTTGATGCTGGTTCGGTATGGACAGACAGTTTCTGGGAAAAGAGCCTGGAGGAATCTACCAGGGAAATTATCAATGAAGACAAAGTAAATAAACTGGTGTATGACATACGGGATATTACTGATGTAGATGTCATGTCATATTTTAAATACTCATATGGATTTGGCTTTAAAATACAGTTGCCAATGATGCCGTTGCGATTCTGGTTTGGACGAAAACTTGCGTGGGTTGGGAAGGATGAAGGTTATTTTAAACCTTTAAGCGGCTTCCAATTTCAGTTTGGTATAGGAGATATGCGTTTTTGAGTATGCGGTTTAATTGGATTTATACACTATTAATTTTCATGGTATTGTTATTATGTTGTTCTTCATTAGAAAAAGAGCAGGATACAATTGCTATTCGCTATGTTCAGTTGTCTCTTCTGTACAACTATATGATACAGACCTCTCCGGATGCTTCTCAATTGCAGCAGCAATATAAGGAGATACAGTCAAAACTTGGTACAATAAATGAAGTGGTGGATGGTGATGAAAGGAAAAATTGTATAGAAAAATTAAATAGTATAAATAAGGAAATGGAAAAACAAAAGAAAATTTTCCTCACTGATATACAGCAGGCAGTAGCTACTGTTGCAAAGCGGAAAGGATATACCATTATATTAGGGGGAGGAGATACCGTTGTTTACGCTAAAGGTGGGTATGATATAACCAATGAGGTATTAAAAGAGCTTGTGGCAACACGACTGCAAAAATCACCGGTTACACGATAGAGGTAATTATGCCATTAATAAAGTTAGTTGTAGGTACTACAATGGTAGTGATGCTTGCGTGCAGCGGAGACGTGTATTATAAAAATTCAGGGCAGAAGCTTTTGAAAACGTATAAGGGCAACTATGCGATAGTTGTCAGTAAGAAAAATTTTGCTTTATTTGTAGTAAGCCGTGAAAAGATTATAAAAAAATATACCATAGCGTATGGGCTTAATCCTGATAAAAAGCCAAAGCTTTATGAAAATGATAATAGAACTCCTGAAGGGTTGTATTATGTAACTGAGATCTTGAGTATGGATGCACCAAAACATTCCTCGTCGTATAAAAAATTACAGGGGATGAACAGGGTTTATTTTAAATCAAGCAAAGGACATTATAAGTTTGGGTATCCTGATGTTGATTTAGGTGATAATGCGTATGGCCCACGGTTTTATCGTCTTTCATATCCCAATGATAATGATATCAAACGATATGAACAGGCAAAGATACATGGTGCATTGCCGCTGTATAATGGCAAGATGCCTTCAATTGGGGGAGGAATAGCTATTCATGGCAATAATGATCCTGATTCAATAGGGCATTTAGCAACAAGTGGATGTATTCGGATGTTAAATGATGATGTCATAGAGCTTGAGCAGTTTATCCAGATTGGTACACCCGTTTATATAGTACCTGATTAATATTAATTTGGGTAAATTGTGTTGACATTTGGTGATAGTTCTTAAAAAGGATATACAGGTTAAATACTGATTTTTATTATGTATAGCAATCAAGCAATCAGTGGTTGTTTAACAGCGTATGTAAAATGTTTCAAACAATAAAACTGATTGACATTTGCTGTTTATACCATAATGGTTGCAATGTTTTATAGTAAAGATTAACAATGAGAGGTATAAAAGTGTTCCCATTTGAAGAGATAGCATATGCAAGCAATGGACAGCAATCATCAAGCCCATGGGTAAGTATCATTCCTTTAGTACTCATGATAGTGATATTTTATCTTCTTTTGATACGGCCGCAACAAAAGAAGGAAAAAGATCGTATGAAGATGATAAATCAGCTTAAAAAAGGTGATAAGGTCCTTACCTCAAGCGGTATGATTGGTGTTATTGTAAATATTAAACCTGAAGAAAATATTATAACCCTTAAATTGGCTGAAGGGGTAAAGGTAGATTTTGTAAAAAGTGCCATACAACAAAAGCTTTCTTAAAGGATAGCATTAATATTATTTTTTAATATTATTTTGTCATCTTAATACATGGACAGTGGTTGCCGGCCAACCGTAGATGATGAAGATAATTGGCGACAGTCATACTGAATCATGATGCAGGATATAGTGTTATATATTCCGGGCCAGGCACGGGGTTGACGATATAGTGGTATATCATTTCTGAACGGAGTGAAGAATCCTGCTGTTGCAAAGAGAGGGAAACAATGCTCCCCTCGCCTTGTGAAGAAGAGTAGTTGGGGTAAGGTGCATAATCATTTTTTTAGGCGAGAAACGATTCCTGATATCCTTGCACATATGCTGTTGCTGAGTTGTATAGAAGTGATGGTCAATAGTTGAGTCTGATAATCGTATTTTTTGGAGAAGATATGAAAACATATACTAACAAACTACCATTAAAGTTGATGTGCGGTGTGTGTTTACTCTTTTCAACTCTTATGCTGTACGGACCGGCAATTGCTCAGGATCAGAATCCTCAAACTGTTAAGCAACCGGTAGCTGAAGACACTGTAGTGCAAAACAAAACCAATCAACAGGAACTATCGCCACAGCAAAATGTAGTTGAAGATACAACAACAGCAGAACAAGCACCAGCACACGAAGTTGATACAACTGAAAAAAAAGTTGTTATAAAAGAGGAGCCAAAAAAAGAGGCTGCCAAACCCCAGACAAAAGCCAGAGAGGTGATTGACCAGAAAATACAGGGTAACGATACGGTAACCGTAGGTACCAATTCTTTATTGAGTATCACCGACGGAACATTTAGATATTCGCGTATTCCGGGCATTACTATAAAAGAAAATAATGAACCGATCCTAACCGTTGTAAAAGAGGAGGTGCCCGAAACAGTTGAAGAAAAGGGTATATTTGGATTAAGTAAAAAAGCATCTGACAGGATTGCTAAGATTATTCTTGTTGTTATTGTCATATTTGTATTTATTCTTTATCGTATGCGAACCAAAAATACACGCGGAAGTGTATTGCGCAGATTTCCGAAATAACATCACATTACATGAGGTATACATGTCACGGGGATTAATTTATAAGGGTATTTTCATAGTTTGTATAATATTATTTGCAATAATCCTTATTTTACCAACAGTTGGAAAAAACACACTACGGGTTGTTATGAGTACAACCGCAACACAGGAAGATATTCAGGCGGTTAAGTTACGCTTCCCTGAATCAAACTATACCATTACTGCCAGAGAAAATGAATTTTTCATTGAGGGATACAACCTCAACGTTGCAGTAATGAATGAGGTGAAGCAGTATCACGGTGTAGTTGATGCGCAATTGCTGCCTCACTGGGCTGAGAAAGCATTGCTTGCAAAGAAGATAAATTTAGGATTGGATCTGCAGGGCGGATCATATTTGGTATTACAGGCAAATTACCATAAAATAGAAGAGAAAACAGGAAAACCATTAACCAATACTGAAAAAAATGAGATAACTGAACAGGCGCTGGAGCTGCTTAGAAACCGTGTTGACAAATTTGGTGTGGCTGAGCCATCCATACGTCCCAAAGGGAATGATGCCATAGAAATACAGCTTCCGGGTGTGAAAGATCCTGAAGCGGTAAAAAAAGCTATTGGAACCACAGGGCAGGTTGAATACCGCCTGGTTGATGATGTCTACACACAGAAGGCTAACCAGTGGTTAAAACAATATTATGCCGGTAAGGCTTTACCGGAGGAGCAGCTTGAACTGAATAAATTGGCTGATACACTTTCGAATGCCATAGCCCTTCCTGACACTCTGGAGCTTATGTTTTATTATGAACGCCATCCCCAAACTGGCAAGCTCTTTGCGGCGTATCCTATGGTTCTGGAAAAAAAAGTTGCCCTGGCTGGCAGTGATATAAGCAAAGCGTGGGTGGCTACCGATGAGTATCAACAATTAGCAGTACATTTCAACACAACGCCGGAAGGTGCAGCAAAGTTTGCCGAGGTTACCAGCGAAAAGAATCAGGGGCGTAAGCTGGCGATAGTTATTGA
>JAKPOE010000202.1 GCA_029548025.1 Spirochaetota bacterium | reverse complement strand
TTTCAAAGAATATCTTACATCATCTGTTACTGCCTATAGCATGAAGCATTTCCTGTCAACTATTTTTTTACTTCTGTGAAAAATTTTACCGTAACTATCGCCCATAAAAATTACAATGGGGTCAGAGCATGTATAACTTTTGTTGGGCGACAAAAGTTATATCCTTTTGTAAGGGGATATTTATGCGCTAAATACCCCCTTACCAACCCTGTGGAGCCACCTCACACGGCGGTGAGCCTTGCCACTTGCTTTTATTTATCCTTGCCATTTACATCGTGCTGCGGACGACATCCTGTCTATGTCCTCGCACGAGCCATATGGCGCTACGACATCCGTGCCTCCGCTGATTTTCCTTTAATCCCGATAGAAATTACGTAAATAATGGGGTCAGAGCCTATTTACATTATATAAAGAGGAAAAATAATAATAAAATATTGACTTTTATGGTATATAGCAGTATGTTGTTAACTAAACGGTTAGTTACTATGAAAACAAGTAAAGATAAGATTATTCATGCAGCTATAATAGAGTTTGCTAACTATGGTCTTGATGGTGCACGGGTTGACCGTATTGCAAAAAAAGCTAAGATAAACAAAGCAATGATATACTACCATTTTAAAAACAAAGAAGCGTTATATGCTGCCATTGTAAAAAATTTAGCCCAAACCATCTTTGATACTGTTCAGGGAAGTCTGCAAAAAGCTATAGAAGCAGGCAATCCAATCATAGTTATTGAAGATTATGCAAGGCACATGAGCAGCCTTGATAAGCACTATTTTTTGATCATTATGCGTGAACTTTCAAGTGGTGGTAAATTTATACGGAAGATAGTTGCTCCTACCATTATTGAACCAATAACAGAGCTTGTTGGGAAATTTTACCAGCTTGGAAACAATAAAAATATGCTAAAAGATATTCATCCGCAATATACCATGATTTCCATTGCCGGCGCTGTTATCTTTTATAATCTCATGCGGCAGATACTTGAAGGAACTTCAGTCTACCAAAAATATTTTCAGGAATCTAATGTTGAACAATATATTGCAAATCTGCTGCAGCTTTTAGCGCATGGTATTGTGAAAAAGGAGTAATTATGAAAATGATATGTATTACTCGATTACTATCGCTCATAATAATACTTTTTATTTCCATTCCGGTTAATGCTCTGCAAAAGCTAACTTTAAATCAGGCAATTGACATTGCCTTAAAAAACAACTTTGAATTATTAACAGCGCAACAGCGTTTAAAGCAAGCCAATGAAATAATTTATCAGGTGTGGGGTATGCTTTACCCGGCCTTAGAGTCTGAAGCTGATGCCATACGGCAATATGCGGAAAATGGATTTTTAAGTTTATCTGACGGGCAGTATGATTTAAAATTTATTCAGATTAAGTTTGGCATAAATCCGGGGAATTTTTACAATACATTAACTCAAAGTTATAGTAACTACAAACTGGCAAAAGAAGATGTTAAAAAAATAACATCAACTATTGAGTACAATGTCATTAAAAGCTACTTTGATGTTATACTGGCTGATGAGGTTATAACATTACGTAAAAATTCTATCAATGTGTTACAATCAAACCTTCTTGATGTACAAAACCTTTTTAATACCGGTACCGTTCCAAAATTTGAGCTGCTGCAGGCACAGGTTCAATTACAAAGTCAGGAACCTCTACTTATTGAAGCAGCAAATAACTATAACACAGCGCTTGATCTTTTTAATTACCATGTTGGTGCTAAAACAGGAACATATACTATAGCATATGAAGGATTTGATAGCACTATTAAAAAACCTCAGCCAGTTGCCATTGTTAATTTGTTGGTTGAAAAGGCTCTTTTGTACCGGCCTGAGGTGCTGCAACTGTCATTACGTAAGGACATGGTAAAAGATAGCATAGAAGCAACCCAATCGGTGTATCTGTGGCCAACATTTTCCATTGCGGGGTACTATGGTAAAACTTACCTTTTACCCAACACATCCGATGTTCCACTTCCCTTCCCCGGTCAATCTCTTGATTTGTCTACAATTACTGGTAACAAAGAATGGCAAACAACATGGCAGATACGATTTGCAGCAACGTATCGCTGGGGCTCGCTTGTACCTGTTGATACCGTACAGGGAGTGGAGCGTGAAGAAAAGGAAAAGCTTAAAGAAATTGAAGAAAGAATTAAACAGGTTAAACAAAGTATTATTATTGCTGTACGGACAGATTACGGCAAACTTATCACTGCATATGAAACAATCATAGCACAAAACAAAAATATAGAAACAGCTTCAGAAGGTTTACGTATTGCTAAAGAAAGCTATCGTGCTGGAGTTATAAAAAATTCAGATTTGTTAAATGCAGAATTACAGCTTACCTCTGCACGCATGGGTTATATCAAGGCAATCAATGACTTCTATTGTACTATCGCCCAACTTAAAAAAGACACGGGATTTGACTGTACTGAAATAATTTTTACCGAGGAAATGTATGAAAAATAAACGCATTATTCCTGTTATTGTGGTAGTGGTTATTGTTGTTGGCGTCACCATCTATTTTGAAATGCTGCGATATAGTGGCAAAAACGACAACCGCATAGAAGGTTCCGGCGTTATTGAAGTAACCGAGGTTGAGGTAGCATCTAAAATTGCCGGCAGAGTTGTTGAGCTTCCTTTTGATGAAGGGGAGGAGGTAAAACAGGGAGCACTTATTGTTAAATTAGCATACGATGAACTGAGCGCTCAGAAACTTTCAGCACTGGCTAACCTTACTAATGCTGAAAAAAATTTAAAACGAGCACGTGAACTTTTTGCAAGCGGCTCTATTTCGCAGCGGGAACTTGATAATGCTGTTGCCGCATACAACGTTGCAAAGGGAAATTATGACTTTGTTATGGCAACTATTGATCAGGCGGTGTTGTATGCACCTGTTGCAGGTGTTGTGCTTACACGGAATTTAGAGGTAGGCGAGCTTGCCCTCCCCGGCAGTTCCATCATGACGTTAGCTGATTTAACAAAAGCATGGATAAAGATATACGTTAATGAAAGATATATTGGCCGGGTAAAGCATGGGCAAAAGGCGTTTGTGTATACCGATAGTTATCCTGACAAACCCTTTCCCGGAAAGGTGGTGGCTATTGCCAATAAGCCTGAGTTTACACCAAAAACTATCCAGACAAAAGAGGAACGCGTGAAATTAGTCTTTGCTGTAAAAATAACTATTGATAACAGCAATAAAGAATTAAAACCAGGAATGCCTGCAGATGCTGTTATAGTAACAGGTGAACATTGATACAGGTTAAGGGACTGACTAAACAGTTTAACAGCATTATTGCAGTTAACGATGTTTCATTACAACTGGAAAAAGGTGAGCTTGTTGGTATTGTAGGGCCTGATGGAGCCGGCAAAAGCACATTGCTACGAATCATGGCTGGTATTTTGCGACCTGATACCGGTACAACACTTTTTAACGATAACCCATATCATAATGCTATCTATAATGTTAAAGAGCATATTGGTTACATGCCACAACGTTTTGGGCTATATGAAGACCTAACGGTACTTGAAAACATCATGTTCTTTGGCAAAATATTTGGATTGCGCGAAAAAGAAATTAAAAAAACATTACCGGTGCTCTGGAATTTCAGCAATCTTGAAGCGTTTAAAGATAGATTAGCCGGAAAGCTTTCAGGTGGCATGAAACAAAAGTTGGGGCTGGCATGCTGTCTTGTTCACAAACCTGCTATTCTATTGCTGGATGAGCCAACCAATGGTGTTGACCCTATTTCACGGCGTGAGTTCTGGAAGATACTATATGATCTGTGTGTGGAAGGAGTAACTATTGTAGTCAGCACCGCATACTTAGACGAAGCCGAACGTTGCAACCGTGTTGCTCTGATGTACCATGGTTCATTTTTAAAAGTGGATACTCCAACAGGTATTAAAGCAATGATCAACAAACCATTACTTGAAATTGTAACCAATAGACCTGTTGAGGCTGAACAAATACTAAAGACAAATCCTGAATATATGCATGCACTCCGCAGCGGAAATGCAGTGCGCGTGTTTGTTGACAATGTTGCAATGTCTTTGCCTGCTATTGAAAAACTTTTATTTTCACATAAAATATCAGTGCTCACAATTCATAAGACAACGCCGTCATTAGAAGACATCTTTGTTGAAGCAATTGCACCGAGGTGAACATGATAAGTCTTTTGCGCATTATTGCGATAGCTCAGAAAGAATGGATCCACATATACCGTGATATTCGAAGCCTTATACTATCCCTTTTTACTCCGGCATTATTAGTGCTTATATTTGGCTATGCTTTGAATATGGATGTAAAAAATGTTACATTTGTTATCTATGACCAGAACAGAACATCGTTCTCACGCCAGTTTGCAGAAATATTTATGCACAGTGAATATCTGCAGTATAGTGGGTATGTCCATAGCTTTCACGATATTGACGCCATTATCAACAGCAACAAAGCCGTAGCAGCGCTCGTTATCCCTTTTGATTTTACTAAAAAACTTAAAAGCGGCAAATCATCACAGGTTCAGTTGTTATTAGATGCTTCAGATTCCATGTCTGCAACCATAGCATCAGGATACTTTAATGCAATTATATCGCAATATAATCTGCAATTACAACACAATGCATTAAACAGCCTGGGATATGGCAATAGTATAACACCAATTTCAGTTGAAACACGCATATGGTATAACGAAGAATTGGAAAGCAAAAATTTTGTTGTCCCTGGCATTATTGTGATTGTTCTTGCCATCATCAGTGCTCTTATAACATCACTCACCATTTCACGCGAGTGGGAGCGAGGAACTATGGAAAGCCTTATAACAACCCCGGTGCGCTCATATCAGATTATTATTGGCAAACTACTCCCTTATATTTTCATTGGCATCTTTGATGTCGTTATTACCTACCTTGTTGGATATTTTGTTTTCGATATACCTATTAGAGGAAGTTTTGCCGAGCTCATGTTGGTTTCTACTCTCTTTCTTATTGGCACCTGCACCTTTGGACTTGTTATCTCATCAGCAACACGAATTCAGGTACTTTCAATACAGGTAGCTATGATTGCCACCTATCTGCCTACGATACTTTTATCAGGATTTATTTTCCCTATAAAAAATATGCCCATCATTTTACAGGCAATAACCTATATTATTCCTGCCCGTTACATGGTTTCTCTTATCAAAGGTATAGCTATAAAAGGGCTGGCTGCATCACTTCTTTCAACACAGATCATCTTCATGGTCATCTTTGCATTAGTTATGGTGATAGTTGGCATTAAAAAAATAAACTTACGATATATAGGATAGTTACATGAAACTATCACTGAATAACATAAAAATTATGATAAGGAAAGAATTTACACTTGTAATACGAGATCCTAAATTGAGAGCAATCATCATTGTCCCACCCATCCTGATGACATTGGTATTTGGCTATGCGGTCAATACGGATGTCAATGATGTTTTATTTTCAGTATATGATCGGGATAGGACAGCTCAGAGCAGAATTTTTATTCAGCAATTTGTTGCATCGCCATATTTTGCCCTGCATTCTTATATTGACTCGCCTAAACAGGGAATGACCCTTATTGAAAAGGGTGATACAGACTTTTATCTTGAAATAGAAAACGGATTTTCAAAAGCTTTAAAAACCGGGAAGCCTGTTGCATTGCAGGTTATCCTTGATGGAACCGATTCCAGCCGTGCATCAGTTATACAATCATATATCAATTCCATAACACTTTCATATATACAGGAACAATTTATAAGTATTATTAAAATGAAGATATTATTGCAATCACAAATCGGTTTGCAACAAAGCTTTATAGAACTTATCCCACGCTACTGGTTTAATCAGGATTTGAAGAGTGTAAACTTTTACCTCCCGGGCGTTATAGCAATGCTCATAGCACTTATCACTATTATGCTCACCTCCATGTCCATAGTAAAAGAAAGGGAAACTGGAACAATGGAGCAGATTAAAGTATCACCGCTTAAACCTCAAGAATATATGATTGGCAAGCTTGTTCCCTTTGCCATTATTGCCTTTATTG
The DNA here is from genome assembly GCA_029548025.1 of Spirochaetota bacterium. The sequence goes on along the minus strand of JAKPOE010000202.1, from coordinate 1,089 downwards.
ATATTATAATGGTTACTGCCATTGCAATTTTCTGGTTTGGCATCCCATTCAGAGGAAGCTTTGTGTTTTTATTATTGTCTGGTATTATTTACATTGTCTCTACGTTAGCTATTGGGCTGTTCATATCATCGGTTTCATCAACACAACAGCAGGCAATGTTATCATCACTCATGTTCTTTTTTCCGTCAATTTTATTGTCAGGTGTGATATTCCCTATTTATTCTATGCCCAAAGTCATCCAGCTTGTTACTTATTTAAATCCAATGCGCTATTTTGCAGAAATCGTCAGGGGAATATTTCTTAAAGGGAGCGGTTTATATTATCTATGGCACAATATCATCATTCTTCTGGTGATGAGCATAGTTATTTTACGTATCAGCATATGGCAATTTGGCAAAAGGTAACCATATTTATGTATACAGTAATCGTAAACAACATTACCAGGCGTTTTGGCGATTTTACAGCAGTGAATGCAATAAGTTTTTCTGTTTCAAAGGGTGAAATATTTGGACTGCTTGGACCTAATGGTGCCGGTAAAAGCACTACCATAAAGATGTTGTGCGGATTATTACAACCCGATGATGGCGTTGGTACTGTTGCCGGCTATGATATTGTTAAACAACAATGGGAAATTAAAAACAGTATTGGATACATGTCGCAAAAATTTTCACTGTACGAAGATTTAAGCATAGAAGAAAATTTAAAATTTTATGGAACCATTTATGGACTGGGCACTGCACAATTAAAACAACGCATGCACTATATCATGGAGATAGTTGATATTATATCTCACAGACACACGGTGGTAAAAAATCTTCCGCCTGGAATAAAACAGCGACTTGCATTAGGTACAGCTTTAATTCATGATCCACAAATTTTATTTCTGGATGAACCAACATCAGGAGTTGATCCTCTTATGCGCAGGATATTCTGGGATGAAATTTATAAGCTTGCTAACGAGGGGAAAACAGTATTTGTAACAACCCACTACATGGATGAAGCAGAACATTGTAACAGAATAGCTCTGATTATTGCAGGTAAGATTATTGCACTTGATACACCACAAAATTTAAAAGAAAATCTGCCATA